>NZ_JBEUTW010000423.1:0-5087 GCF_040492675.1 Bacillus sp. AP50 | reverse complement strand
ATGTAAATGAGTTTCGTATATGTTCTGTATCATTATGATCATTCCTTTCTTTCTTGATAACTACCAGTTGAGTAATGAATGTAGTTCTAATAATGTACAGCTATATCTGATATACCTATTTATTATTATATCGAAATTGAAATACGATAAATCCAACTGAGGTAGCAAGTTCAAATGAAAATTTTACTACTTTTGTAGGAAAAGAGAAAAATCCATTAAATTCAGGTGAACTCATATTTAAATAATAAAAAAAGACAACACATGAAGTGAAACGCCACGTGTTGTCTTTTTTGTATCGTACAATATTACGAAGTTTCGCTAATTTTAGTTTCACTTTGAGTGTTAGTTGCAATTCTTTTCTTAACTTTAAAGTGATAGTAAGTATAGCAAAAGATGATAAATGGTACAGTACAATAAATGCCTAGTCTTTGATCTGGGATAAAGATAAGACTTACTAATATAATGCCATACAATCCAAAACCAAGAATTGGTACAAGGGGATAGAGTGGAGTTCTGAACTTCAAGTCGTCTAATTTTCCACCTTCAGCTAAATAGTGTTTGCGGAAAAAGAATTGAGAAACACAAATTGACATCCAAACAATAATTGTTATGACTCCAGAAATGGAAATTAACCATAAGTAAACCGTTTCAGCAGCTACGACGCTTGTTAAAAGAGAAAAAGCAGAAATAGCTATTGTCATGATTAAAGCGTTGAGAGGAATCCCACGTGATGATAATTTCTTTAAAAATGCTGGAGCCATTTCGTTTTTTGATAAAGACCAAAGCATTCGAGTAGCAGCGTATAGTCCTGAGTTTGCAACAGAAAGAACAGCAGTAAGAATAACAAAGTTCATAATATCAGCTGCATATGGAATACCGATATTATCAAAAACAGCAACGAATGGGCTCTTTGTGAGTCCTGCTTCTTCCCAAGGAATTAAAGCAACAAGAACAAAGATTGCTAAGACGAAGAAAAACATTGTGCGCCATATAATATTTCTAATAGAACGAGGTAAAGTTTTTGCTGGATCTTCACTTTCACCTGCTGCGATTCCGACAAGCTCTGTACCTTGGAAGGAATAATTGACTGTAACCATTGTTAATAGAATAGCTGCAAGTCCATTCGGAAATAAACCACCATGATTTACGAAATTTGAAAGGAGTGGAGCTGGTTCGTCGCCTTTTAAATCAATAAAGCCGAACATAGCGGCGCCACCAAGAATTATAAAAGCTATAATGGCAGATACTTTTATACTTGAAAACCAAAATTCTGTTTCTGCATAACTACGAGCAGATAATGCGTTAATAGTAAAGATTGTAACGCCAAATATTAAACACCAAACCCAAACAGGAATATCAGGAAACCAGCGCTGCATTGTAATACCGGCAGTTGTAAATTCAAGACCGGTCGTATTCGCCCAGCTTAACCAATACAACCATCCGATTGTAAAGCCAGTTGCAGGATTGATGAATTTAGTGGCATATTCCTGGAAAGAACCCGAAACAGGCATGGCTACAGCGAGTTCACCAAGACATAGCATAACGAAATACATTAATAATCCACCGGCCATAAAGGCAAGTACGGATCCACCAGGTCCAGCTTGACTTATTATAAAGCCAGATCCGTTAAATAACCCCGTTCCAATCACACCACCGAGTGCAATCATGAATAAGTGTCTACTTTTCATCGTACGTTTTAATTCATTGTTTGTATTGTTTACTTGCGCCATTGTTTTCCTCACTTTCGTAGTTGATAGAATAAAGTTTGATGTTTTTCCGTATTATGGAATGTATTCCGTGATGTGAAATCTTGTTATAATTTTCAGATAATTAAAAAGAAAAGTCAATATTTTTTTGTTTGCGTTTTCAATTCGTTGTTAGTGATATATTTTTATTGTTAGAAAATTGAATAAATATATTGATTTCATTTCGAATGTTTGCTAAATTGATAGTTAATTAAACGTACTAACATACTACGAGTAAAGTTGAGGCGAGTTATGGTACAGTCCATTGATCGAGCGATAAGTATTATTAAATTATTGAATTCTACAAATGAAAAAGAGTATTGGGCTATTTCTGATATAGCTGATGGAACACATCTCCCAGTTAGTACAGTACATAGATTACTTAACTCTCTAATGGAGCATGGGTTAGTTACACAAATACCAGAGACAAAACAGTACAAAATTGGACCAATGTGGATGGAAATAGGGTTACGTCAATTAGAGAAGGTAGACTACAGATCAGTTGCAAGAGAAGTGATGAAGCGGTTGGCCTTTGAAGTCGAAGAAAGTGTCTATTTAAATATTCCAAACGGAACACATTCTATTATCATTGAAAGAATTGATAGTCCTTTAAAAATTCGAGTTATCGATAATCTAGGGGAACAAATTCCACTTTCAATTGGTGCCGCAAATAAAACGATGCTTGCCAATATGAAAACGAATGAAATGGAACATATTGTAGAACATTTACTTTCTTCATTACCAGAACAAAAGCAAATTCTTCTTAATCAAATAAAGCAAATAAAAAATGAAGGATATGCTGTCAGTTATGGTGAAAAAACAGAAGGGACAGCTTCAGTAGCTGCACCTATTATCGGATTTAATCATAAAGTAGTAGGAGCATTAAGTGTTGGGTTAATTAGTCATCGTATTAATGATGATCGACTATCTTTTCTTATTAGCAAGGTAAAACAAGCAGCTCATGAAATATCAATAAAAATCGGCAGTACATCAGAACTATAATTTTGATAGCTGTCGTCATTTTTTATTCATATACTGGAATTCGTTTTCATAATGCGGAAAAATAGGGGGATTTATATGTCAAAGTGGCAATCAAAAGAACAATTGATTCAATTATTAAGCAGTCTTGTTGAAATTCCTAGTATTACCGGTTCAGAAGCTGAAGTAATATTGCCAGACTTTGTTGTGGAACAATTATCTGAATTACAGTATTTCAAAGAAAACCCGCATCATTTACAAAAAAATCCGACAGGGGACGGACGATATTTTGTTACAGCACTAGTAAAGAAAAAAGATAGTACAAAAAATACTGTAATTCTAGTAAGTCACTTTGATGTTGTAGATGTACAAGATTACGGAGTGTGGAAAGAAGATGCATTTAATCCTAAAAAGTTAACATCTATGTTTTATTCTCATAAAGATGAACTTCCAGACCATGTGCGTGAAGATATAGAACATGGGGAATGGCTGTTTGGTAGAGGAACAATGGATATGAAATGCGGTCTAGCATTACAAATGGCAATGATTGAACAAGCATGTGAAGGAAGATTCGATGGGAATGTTCTTTTATTGGCTGTACCAGATGAAGAAGTGAATTCTGTAGGGATGAGGGCCGCTGTTCCGAGACTGTTAGATTTAGCTAGAGAGCATAATTTAGATTATAAAACGGTCTTAAACTCAGAGCCTATGTTTTCAAGACATCCTGGTGACCAAAATAAGTATATTTACACTGGCTCTATTGGTAAAGTGTTACCTGGTTTTCTTTGCTATGGAAAAGAGACACATGTAGGTGAACCTTTTGCAGGCTTAAATGGGAGTTATATGGCTTCATTAATAACAGCAGAATTAGAGTTAAACACAGACCTTTGTGATATTGTAGAAGGGGAAGCGAGTCCTCCGCCAACTAACTTACTTCAAAGGGACTTAAAGGAGGATTATTCTGTACAAATTCCGCATCGTGCAGTTACATTATTTAATTTGTTTTTATTAGAAAAATCAATGACAGATGTAGTTTCATTGTTACGTCAAAAAGTAACGAAAGTAGCAGAGAAAATAGAAGAGTCGTATGAAAAACATGCATATCGTTTTTCTAAATATAATCCATTTATACCACCTAATCTCAAAGTAAATGTATTAACGTATGAAGAGCTTATCACATATGCAATTGAGCAACATGGACGAGAAAAAATAGATCATATTCAATCTAATATTATAAAAAATAGAGGAGATAAAGATGATCGTGCGGTAACGATTGATTTAGTAGATAAATTAGCGATTTTATGTAAAGAAAAGGCACCGATGATTGTACTTTTCTTCGCTCCGCCGTACTATCCAGCTGTGAGTTCACGCAACAATCCTTTAATAAAAGAGGTAGTTGTAGAAATGGAAAAGTATGCACATTACAATCATAAAATTACATTTGAAAACCAAAATTATTTTGGGGGGATTTCAGATTTAAGCTATGTAGGCTTGCAGTATCCACTGGATTCAATGAGTTCGCTTGTAGACAATATGCCATTATGGGATAAAGGCTATTCAATTCCGCTTCAGGAATTAGAAGAGTTTGATGTTCCAGTATTAAATATGGGACCGGTAGGAAAAGATGCACATCAATGGACAGAACGTCTAGATGTAAACTACGCATTTGAAACACTATTAGATATGTTACCGAAATGCATTGAAAAATTATTAGTTTCTAATAAAATTACACAATCATAGTAGGGAATAGGTAAGGGATAAAACAGAACCTTTAAAGAAGAGTCAAATCAAATTATTTTAATATAATTAAAAAGTAGAACGGCCAAGCTCAATTTTATATGAGTTTGGCCGTTTATCATGTAGTGAATTTTTAATTAAAATTATGTGAATTCATAGCTAACGTAATCTCTTTTATAGTTTTATTTTTTAGTTTGACCAGATAGTTCAACAGACTTTTGCGTACAACGCTGCATAGCTGAAATAATCGCTGTTCGTAATCCTTTTTCCTCTAATGTTGCTACAGCTTCTATTGTCGTTCCGCCAGGAGAACAAACCATATCTTTCAATTCACCTGGATGTATTCCTGTTTCTAGTACCATTTTTGCAGAGCCTAACACAGCTTGAGCAGCGAATTTATATGCTTGATTTCTTGGCATACCATCTAGTACAGCAGCATCTGCCATTGCTTCTATAATCATATATACATAAGCTGGTGAAGAACCACTTACGGATGTGACAACATCCATTAATTTTTCACTTACGATCTCTGTTTGACCAAAACTATTGAAAATGTTTAGTACATCTTCTAAATCTTTTTCTGTCACCATTTCATTAGGGCATAATGCAGACATTCCTTCTCCAACA
>NZ_JBEUTW010000422.1:0-1233 GCF_040492675.1 Bacillus sp. AP50 | reverse complement strand
CTACTGTTTCATCAAAATTTCTACTTATCTAACTTAATTTCTGCTATCATATTATTTTTAATATTTATTAACGTTAAAGATAAATTTAACATTAAAGGCTAAAGAACACTATTTCAAAATAGCCCTTTATTATTGCATCCTACTATAAAATAAGACTCGTAGTAGATTTTCATAAAAAATAAGAGCACCCTGCAATTGGATGCTCTTATTTGATTAGAGGTTTTTTCTGAGTATTAAGTAGGACACGAAGATTTTGTCCTACTTAATACTATATGCTTGTACTTATTATTTCGTGCATGTATTAAGAACCATGTTCAGGTACTTAATATATGCATAGTCATTGCTATAAAATCTACTCAAATATTTACTGTACGATTATCATATTTATAAATTAAAAAACATCCCTAATGGATGTTTTTTATCTAACATTTTAAGCTTCCATAAACTTAGCCGGTACACCAATTTTTTCAACTACAGAAGATATATTAGTAGGATTAATCATTACATTTTCAATACATACTAATTTATTTTCTAATATCCCATTCTCTGTAGTAATAAGTTCTTTAAACCGATCTAAAGTCATTGAGAATTTATGTTCACTTCCACCATTCATACTAACTTTTACATACTTCATAGTGTCACCGCCTTTCATAATAATTTACATTTCGACAAGAAGGCGCTTACATCCTTTTTATTTACTCTTAGATTTCTCACGTTTACATATATGTTGAGAAAAGAAACTACTATTATTCACTCACAAAATTATTGCTAATAAGAAAGATAAAGATAAAAATGCACAAAGTGGAATATATAAACCGGTATCCATTCTTGCAAAGTGCGTATCTTTTTGTCGTTTAAAGATACCAAAATAGTTAAACTCACCAATCACTCTAATAGAAAAGACAATCATACAAATCCAGGAACCGACTTGAATAATAACATTAGGAACTGCAAAATGAACAATATTTGCTTGTTGCAACAAAATTATTGCTGCCATACTTAATAATAATGCAATGAACAATGTCATTCGGGCGCGAGGTGTAAACGCCTTTTCCCCTGATTTAGTTGGAATAACACTATTTGTCCCCCAATTACCTCCGAAAGCCCAATATACATGTAAAAAGCTAACTAAGAATAATATGCAAGCAGATATATATGTAATGATAAGCATTTTATCCTCCCCTTATTTTAGTTCCTATCTATAAAATATGCTATTCCCCTCCGCAATAGCAA
>NZ_JBEUTW010000421.1:0-1940 GCF_040492675.1 Bacillus sp. AP50 | reverse complement strand
CGTAGGTATATCTGCGTAGCCAGTATACATAATTCCATCAATTACTTTTCCGTTTTCTCCTAACATGACACTTACCCATTTCATATCTTGATCTGATTTATCTACTTCTTTAGGGTAATAAAACCTATATGTATTGGATTTCTTTTCTAGTTCAAGATTAAATGGAAGAATTTCAATACTTTGAGTAGATACAGTACTCTTAATTTTATTATAGTTTTTTAAATATTCTTCTGCTGTCATATGTTTAAGTGCAACTTTTTCTTTTACATCCACTGGTTCTTTTCCGGGTGCTTCTATTTTGTTGAGAGTATCTTTGTTTTCTATATCTGTGCAACCTAAAAGGCTAGCCGCTATCAGAAAGGTTCCGAGTATAAGTATTTTCTTTGGCATAAAAATCTCTCCTTAAGTGATATAGGAAAAAAGCCGAAGGAGTTGATATCCTTAACAATTTCGGCGTTTTTCAAGTTTGGATACTTAAATTTTTTTATAACGAAAAAGAATCATTTATATGATCTAATTGATTTTAGAAAGAACAGTACAATTAGTCCTGAAATAAATAATAAGACCCCATTTATTAATAAGATTAATGGTGGACCATAAATGTCAGCGAAAAATGAGGAAATTGCTAAAGCGACTGGTGATGCAATACTCGTAAGAGAACCTAGTGTTCCAAAAGTCCTTCCCTGTAACTCAGGATCTACCTCAACTTTAATAATCACATTGACTAACAATGTACAAAATGAAAAAAGTATTCCCAAGAGGAGAATTAATGGTACTGCATAAAGAACAGATGGAGCAAAAGATAGCCCTACAAAGATTGGAGCTAGTAAAACCATACTAAGGATTATCCACCAACCCCGTCGATGTAACTTATTATCAAAAAAGATAATAATGCCTGCGCCTAACATATAACCTATTGGAATGCTAGATTCAATTATCCCAAATTCAATCGGATTTGCCTTCCACACTTTTACAGACATTACTTGAATAAGCATTAATGAAGCAGTGAAAAATGTGATTAAAGTAGGCGAGAGTATAATAACAGATTTAGCAAAAGGGTTCTGCCATATATACTTGAATCCTGCAACAAGGTCCTCTTGAAATGAATTTTTGATTCCTGTTTTTTTTGTAGAATTAGGAAACTTTCCACTTAACAACACTAAAATAGCGGATAACATAAAAGTAACTGCGTCAACTGAGATAGCAATGCTACCACCAAATGCTGCAACTACAACTCCTCCTATTGCTAGCCCCGAAATACGAGATACATTATCTGCTACATTTAATACTCCAGTAGCTTGTTGAACTTTGTCTTTTCCTACAATATCAACTAAGGAAGCATGGAATGCAGGTGACTGAAATAATCCTGCACAGGAAGTAAGAGCGGTTAAGATAATAATAAGAATAAAGGGGGTACCGGGTATTGCAATACAAAATGCGATGCTTAGTATTAAAAGACTTCTTATTATATCTGTTATCCACATTAGTTTTCTACGATCTACCCTATCTGCAACAGTACCTGCAATGGAAGAAAACAACATGCTCATTACCATATGAGTTATGGCAATTGTAGACATTAATTTGGCACTTCCTGTTGCTTGTAGTACCCAAAGGTTTAAAGCAATACTGTGAAATGAATTTCCAAACATTGATAAGGTATAACCTGTAAATACAAAAGTAAATGTACGATTTTTCCATAATGTCTTTTTCGAAGAAACAGCAAGAGTGGAATCTAATTCGACCTGTTGTTGCATAGTATTGTCACCTCACAAATTTAAGTATCTCATTTATAAAAATTTGTTTGCAAACTAATGGTGATGAACTTTAGTAATCGAGTTAATTAGATGATTAATGAAATGGAATCTAATTGTAAAAGAGCTATATTAATATAAGATATTGTTATTTAGAGGTAAAAACGGTAGGTATGAAATGGATTTAAG
>NZ_JBEUTW010000420.1:0-19390 GCF_040492675.1 Bacillus sp. AP50 | reverse complement strand
ATAAAAAATAGTAGGTAATTAGTTTGAAAGCAAGAATTTTTCTAGTGTACTTTTAACTAGATTAAAGAAAAGAAAGAAAAAAATAAAAATTTAATTTGATAAAAAAATTCTGAAATATACTCTTGAATTGAATATCATTATCAATTAGAATCAGAATTGATAACGATATTCAATTATCGTTTATTATATAAAATTTCGATAGCTTTAATATAAAGAGGAGGACCAACATGCAGCATGCGAAACAAATCGCAGAACATGCAACATTACAAAGCTTTTTAAACTGTTATTTAAGAGAAACAGGGAGTGGAGAATGGATTACAGAGGATGAAAGAATGAAAAGTATCTTCAGTAATACGTTGAATAGAGATACAGTCCCCACATATTTATGTTGTCGGCTATCGGCACAGAACGTTACTTTGTATGGAGAAGTTATATATAAATCATCAACAGATCGCCATTTGTTTGGAGAACAATTTTATTATCAAATTGGAGATAGTAATTCCGTTATTACAGCAGATTACGTTACAGTTATTACGTTTTTAATAAAAGAGATGTCGATCAACTACGGAGAAGGAACGAATCCTGCGGAACTTATGCTTCGAGTTATCCGTAGTTGTCAAAATATTGAGGAATTTACAAAAGAGAGAATAGAAGATACATCCGCATTATACGGTTTCCATACAACTTTTATAGAAGCGGAGCAGTCTTTATTATTTGGGCATTTAACTCATCCTACACCAAAGAGTAGACAGGGAATATTGGATTGGAAAAGTGCAATGTATTCTCCAGAATTAAAAGGGGAATGTCAGCTTCATTATTTTCGGGCACATAAAAGTATAGTAAATGAAAAATCATTATTATCAGATTCTACAACAACGATTATAAAAGAAGAATTAAGTAATGATGAGATGGTTAGTAAGGAATTTATAGCGAAGTACTGTAAGGAAGATCAATATGCATTAATTCCAATTCATCCGCTTCAGGCAGAATGGCTCTTGCATCAAGCTTACGTACAAGATTGGATAATTCAAGAATTGCTTGAGTATATTGGTCCTGTAGGTAAGTATTATATGGCAACATCATCACTAAGGACGCTATATCATCCCAATTCGAAGTATATGCTTAAGTTTTCATTTCCGGTGAAAGTAACGAATTCAATGCGTATTAATAAACTGAAAGAACTTGAGAGTGGTCTTGAAGGGAAGGAAATGTTAAATACGGCTATTGGTGAAGTACGAGAAAGATTTCCAGGATTTGATTTTATTTGTGATCCGGCCTTTATTACATTAAATTATGGAACACAAGAATCTGGATTTGAAGTGATTATTCGTGAGAATCCTTTTTATAGTGAACATGCAAACGACGCAACATTAATTGCTGGGCTAGTTCAAGACGCTATACCTGGGGAGCGTACGCGGTTATCGAATATTATTCATCGCCTAGCAGATTTAGAAAGTAAAAGCTGTGAAGAAGTAAGCTTAGAGTGGTTTAGACGATATATGAATATTTCTTTAAAGCCAATGGTATGGATGTATTTACAGTATGGTGTTGCATTAGAAGCTCATCAGCAAAATAGCGTTGTTCAGCTAAAAGATGGTTATCCGGTCAAATATTATTTCCGTGATAATCAAGGATTTTATTTCTGTAATTCAATGAAAGAGATGCTTAATAATGAATTAGCTGGTATTGGAGAACGTACTGGAAATTTATATGACGACTATATTGTGGATGAGAGATTTCGTTACTACTTAATTTTCAATCATATGTTTGGCCTCATTAATGGTTTTGGCACAGCAGGATTAATTAAGGAGGAAATTCTTCTCTCGGAATTAAGGTCTGTACTTGAATCATTCCTTCCATATAACCGGGAACCTTCTACATTTTTAAGAGAATTATTGGACGAAGATAAGTTGGCGTGTAAAGCAAATTTACTAACGAGATTTTTCGATGTCGATGAGTTAAGTAATCCATTGGAGCAAGCTATTTATGTGCAAGTACATAATCCACTCGTTAGAGAAGTGGCTGTTCGTTCATAAATAACGTTAAAATTTCACGTAATACAAATAATGGTATTTTGTCATAAGGTGGAGGGTTTTATGAGAGTGGACATGTATCATACGAAAGTATTGAAGGCGCTCGAATCAGAAGATTACATTTCAGTACGAAGAAGAGTGCTACGTCAATTAGTAGAATCGTTAATTTATGAGGGGATTATTACACCGGTTCGCATAGAAAAAGAAGAACAACTTCTTTTTCTAATACAAGGACTTGATGAAGAAGGCAAAAGTGTCACGTACAAATGCTATGGCAGGGAACGGATGACATTTGGACGTATTTCGTTAGACTCATTAATAGTAAGAGTTCAAGATGAACAGCAAGAAATACAATCTGTCTCGCAATTTCTAGAAGAAGTTTTTCGGGTTACTAGTGTAGAACAAGCTAAATTAGATTCTTTTATACACGAATTAGAACAAACAATATTTAAAGACACGATTGCACAATATGAAAGAAATAATAAGAGAGAATATACTCAAAAATCTTACGATGAGTTTGAAAGCCATTTAATAGACGGCCATCCATATCATCCTAGTTATAAAGCACGTGTTGGATTTCGATATCGTGACAATTTTCAATATGGATATGAATTTATACAGCCAATAAAACTCATATGGATTGCAGCGCATAAGAATTATGCGGCTGTAGGTTATGAGAATGAAGTGATGTATAACAACCTTTTAAAAGAGGAGATTGGCGATCGTAAATTAGAAGAGTTTATGGAGCGAATTCGTAATAAGGGATGTAATCCAAAAAAGTACGTGTTTATACCTGTTCACCCATGGCAGTGGGAGAATTTCATCATTTCAAATTATGCGGATCATATACAGGGTAATTTTATTATTTATTTAGGAACATCAGAGGACGATTATTGCGCGCAACAGTCAATGAGAACGTTAAGAAATATTACGAGTCCAAAGAAACCGTACGTTAAATTATCGATGAATTTACTCAACACTTCAACACTCCGTACACTGAAGCCATACTCTGTTGTGAGTGCACCAGCAATATCAAATTGGTTAAATGATGTTGTAAGTAATGACGCCTATTTAATGGATGAAGCACGTTTAATCTTGTTAAGTGAGTTTTCAAGTGTAACGTATGACACGAATAAGAAAGCTATATATGGTTCATTAGGATGTATTTGGCGCGAAAGCATTCATAAGTATTTAGATGCAAAAGAGGATGCAATTCCTTTTAATGGTTTATACGCTAAAGAGAAAGATGGTACACCAATTATTGATGCGTGGTTGAACAAATATGGAATGAAGGATTGGCTACAATTACTTATTCAAAAAGCGATAATACCAGTTATACATCTTGTTGTAGAGCATGGTATCGCACTGGAATCACATGGACAAAATATGATTCTAGTCCATAAAGAAGGGGTGCCTGTTCGTATTGCGTTAAAGGATTTTCATGAAGGGCTTGAGTTTTATCGTCCATATTTGAGAGAAGTTGACAAATGTCCCGACTTTACTAAAATGCATAAAACATATGCGAATGGAAAAATGAATGATTTCTTTGAAATGGATCGCATCGAATGTTTGCAAGAGATGGTGTTAGATGCACTATTCCTGTTTAATTTAGGAGAATTAGCATTCGTACTTGCGGATGAATATGGATTGAAAGAAGAACATTTTTGGATGATGGTTGTTGAAGAAATTGAAGATCATTTAAGAATATATCCACATTTGAAAGGTAGATTTGAAAATATTCAATTATATGCACCTACATTCTATGCTGAACAATTAACGAAACGTCGATTATATATGGATCTGGAATCGCTTGTTCATGAAGTTCCAAATCCATTGTATAGAGTAAGAAAACTTATGAAACAAAAATCAGTTGTTACAGGGGGAAATTATGCTAATCGTTAATAAACAAGAGTATAGCAAAAGTGATTTTGAATTGAGATTACAAGTTTATGAGGAAATGGAACAATTTAAAGAAGCAGAAGGGAATAGATTTGCACTTTGTCTGAAAGATCCATTCGATATTATTACGATTGTGTTTTTCTTAAAAGAAAAGAAATCATCAGTATTACTTATACATGAAGATACACCAAAAGAAACAGCTATTGAAATGGCAAAGCGTGCAAATTGTGTAGGAATTTTATATGGAGAATATGGCGATTTTACAAAATTAGAAGTAGGGAACTTTTTACTAGAAGAGCCTTCTTTATTGCAATATAGTTCTGGAACTACAGGGGAACCGAAACTAATTCATAGAGCATGGACGGAAGTTGATACGGAAATTACCGCTTATAATGAAGCTTTAAACTGTGAAGTAGATGAAGTGCCAATCGTTATGGCTCCTGTTTCACATTCATACGGACTAATATGTGGTACTTTATCAGCAATTAAGAGGGGGAGCCAGCCTGTAATCATTACGAATAAAAATCCTAAATTCGCATTAAATATAGTTCGCAATACAGAAAAACATATTATATATGCAGTACCACTTATGTTACACATTATGGGGAGTTTTCCATTAGGAACGTTCCAGTTTCATAAAATTATGACATCAGGATCGCCTTTGCCAGAAGCACTATTTTATAAACTAAAAGAAATGACAACATATATGATGCAGCAATACGGTTGTTCTGAAGCAGGTTGTATTAGTATATGTCATGATATGAAAAGCCATTTAGATTTAGGAAACTCTCTACCTCATGTGAGTATAAGCATAGGTTCAGATGAAAAAGCACCGGAAGAAATCGTCGTGAAAATGAATGATAAGGAAATCTTCACGAAAGATTTAGGGTATAAATCTGAGCGTGGCATTCATTTTATGGGGCGTATGGACGATGTAATTAATGTTTCGGGATTAAAAGTCTTTCCTATAGAGGTAGAAGAAACGATGCTTCGATTGGAAGGTGTTGAAGAGGCAATTGTATATCGAGGGAAACATCCTGTCATGGGCGAAATAGTTAAAGCGAAAGTGATTTCTCATGTTGATCCAGTACAAATAAGAGAATGGTGTATTCAGCACTTACCTTCTTATAAAGTTCCGCATGAAATTGAAAGTGTAAATGAAATTCCTAAAAATAAAACTGGAAAAGTAAGTAGAAAGTTACTAGAGATGGGAGAGGTTACAACATGAGACGGGAAGCGTTAAAGAATGCCGTGTTAAAAATTATGATAGAAAAAATGGAACTGAAAAATGTAACGCATTTAGAAGAAACGATGCGCTTAAATCAAGATTTATATATAGATTCGGTAATGATGTTACAGCTTATTGTATACATAGAAATGGATGTAAAGCTATGCGTTCCAGAGGATGAGGTAGATCCAAAGGCATTTCTTACTGTAGGATCTTTGCTTGATTTTATGGAGGAGTTACAAGAAGTAAATGTGAATAACTAACCTTTAGGAAAGTGGATGAGAGTATGACTTCAATTAAAGTGCACTGTTTAGTGAGTTGTTTTTGTGAAATTATAAAAAGGCGTAGCGACATTGATTTTCGTCCATTTTATTTTGGACTATGGGATGGAGATTTTGATATAACAGAAGGCGGGATTATTTCATATCACTCTGAAAACATTAACCATGATCATTATTTACTTTGGTTTGAAAAATTGTACGGTATTAAAGTAAACGAATGGTATGATCATGCACAAGATAAAGATAGCAATGTAGAAACGTTTTTAGAATTAGTAGAAAACAAGCCGGAAAATCGTTATGTCATTGTAATGGTTGATATGTCTCTATTACCAGAGAGGGAAAATAAATTTCATCAAAAACCGTTTCCACATTATTTAATGATATCAAAAACAGAGAAAGAAGAAGAGTGGTTCATGCTAGATCCTGATTTTCGTTGGGAAGGAAATATGGAAAGAGAAAAAGTACTTCACTCTATTCAAGATAACCCATTTGGTGGAGGGTATTTCATTGATATAGAAGGAATTGGGGAGCCGACGCAAGAAACAGTAGCTAGTTATTTCACAGAAACATTCAAAAAGAACGACAATGAACTGACTATGGAGCTGAAAAATTTAATTGTAAAAATGGCAAATGAGGAAGAAGGATATGCGCTTTCTGGACTTGTAGCAGCAGTAAAACAAATACCAGTACTTGCAATTCGTAAATATAGTTATGAGCATGCCTTTGCATACTTCCGTGAAACGTTGCAATATTCGGAGCAAGAATTTGATTATTGGTGTGATCGGGTAGAGGATATTGTACAAGGATTTACAAATGTACAGTATCGTGCAATTAAAATGGCAATGACGAATAATAAAGGTATGCTAGTATCGATTATTGAAAAACTGGATGAAATGAATGCAATTGAACTGCAAATTAAGAAGGAATTAGAGAGACAGTTTCTATCATGGAAAGGTATGAAAACAAATCAGTCTGTCGCAACTTTTTAATAAGCTAACTGAATTTAAGATAGGGGAGTTTAATGCTATGAAATATTCGCTATGTACCATTTCATTTCGTCATCAATTAATTTCATTTACTGATATTGTTCAATTTGCATATGAAAACGGTTTTGAAGGAATTGAATTGTGGGGGACTCATGCACAAAATTTGTATATACAAGAACGCGAAACGACAGAACGAGAATTGACTTTTCTAAAGGATAAAAACTTAGAAATTACGATGATAAGTGATTACTTAGATATATCATTATCAGCAGATTTTGAAAAAACGATAGAGAAAAGTGAACAACTTGTAGTACTAGCTAATTGGTTTAATACGAATAAAATTCGCACGTTTGCTGGGCAAAAAGGGAGCAAGGACTTCTCGGAACAAGAGAGAAAAGAGTATGTGAAGCGAATACGTAAGATTTGTGATGTGTTTGCTCAGCACAATATGTATGTGCTGTTAGAAACACATCCCAATACACTAACAGACACATTGCCTTCTACTATAGAACTATTAGAAGAAGTAAATCATCCGAATTTAAAAATAAATCTTGATTTTCTTCATATATGGGAGTCTGGCGCAGATCCAATAGACAGTTTCCATCGATTAAAGCCGTGGACACTACATTACCATTTTAAGAATATATCTTCAGCGGATTATTTGCATGTGTTTGAACCTAATAATGTATATGCTGCAGCAGGAAGTCGTATTGGTATGGTTCCGTTATTTGAAGGTATTGTAAATTATGATGAGATTATTCAGGAAGTGAGAGGTACGGATCTTTTTGCTTCCTTAGAATGGTTTGGACATAATGCAAAAGAGATATTAAAAGAAGAAATGAAAGTATTAATAAATAGAAAATTAGAAGTAGTAACTTCGTAATGTGAAATGATGTGAGAGTCTCGTTTTAGAGGCTCTTTTTTTATGGTAAAAAATAACCAAAAATTTCCATGTATTTTAATTTGAATTTAACACAATTTATATATAAATAAGGAGGTGATTGGTAATGGCTAGAAATCGTAATTCTAATCAATTAGCATCACATGGAGCACAAGCAGCTTTAGATCAAATGAAATATGAAATTGCACAAGAGTTTGGTGTACAACTTGGCGCTGATACTTCTTCACGTGCAAACGGTTCTGTAGGCGGTGAAATTACAAAACGCCTTGTAGCGATGGCAGAACAACAACTTGGTGGCGGATATACTCGCTAATTGTAGAAGGTTATAGGAGAAAGGAAGGATTCTTCCTTTCTTTTTTTTTCAATTAATTGGTATGGATATATTGTGAACTGGATTCAAAGAATAGGAATAATACTATAATTTCCCCAATTTCTTTTGTTGTGAATGGGAAGTAGTAAAGATGTAATAGCCCTGGTGGAATGAAAAGTTACGTTCCAGCGGGGCTATTATATGGTAAGAAATATATGATGAAAGGTTTCGAAGCCAACATGTTAAAAAAAGAAAACTGTTGTTTAATTGCGCTTGCATCAGTTCCACTTGTTATGACATTAGGGAATTCAATGCTCATCCCAATTCTGCCGACTATTGAAAAGAAATTACATATTTCATCGTTTCAAGTATCCATGATTATTACAATTTACTCTATCGTAGCCATTCTACTTATACCGATTGCTGGTTATTTATCAGATAGATGGGGACGAAAGATGGTAATGGTTCCGAGTTTGCTGATTGCAGCTATAGGAGGAGCGATAACTGGTTGGGTATCTTGGAAAGTTGATAATCCCTACAATTGGATATTGATTGGTAGAGCGATTCAAGGTATTGGTGCTGCTGGTGCAATGCCAGTTGTTATACCGTGTGTTGGTGATTTATACAAAGACGAAAAACAAGTTAGTACAGGTTTAGGAATCATAGAAACATCCAATACATTTGGGAAAGTGCTGAGCCCTATTTTAGGGTCTGCTCTTGCTGCCGTTGTATGGTTCTTACCATTTTGGGCGATTCCAATTTTATGCGTAGTATCAATTGTTTTATTACTTGTTCTAGTAAAGGCAAAGAAACAAGAAGGAGAAGTACCACCACTTAAAGAGTTTATAAAATCTATTCTGTCTACGTTTCGAGAAAAAGGAAGATGGTTAATTGCCATTTTTGCATTAGGTGCAATTATTATGCTTATTTTATTCGGAATTCTCTTTTATTTGTCGACTATACTGGAATCAAAGTATGACATTCATGGTATATGGAAAGGGTGTGTGCTTGCTATCCCGTTACTTGTACTGTCACTTAGTTCATATATGGCCGGTAAAAAAATTGGAGATAATCAAAATGTTATGAAGAAGTGTATCTATATTGGTTTTTTAATGGCAGCTGCATCAGTCATCATTCCTTTATTTATAAAAGGGATTTATTTACTACTTCTTTGTCTCGTTATTATGGGGATAGGGATTGGTATGGCACTCCCATGTTTAGATGCCCTCATTACACAAGGAATTGAAAAGGAGCAAAGGGGAACAGTTACGTCATTTTACAGTTCAATGCGATTTATCGGTGTAGCAGCTGGACCACCTTTATATTCTTTTTTCATGAAAGGGGCGGACCATGAAGTGTTTTATTTGACTAGTATTTTCGCTGCCATTGGTGCTGTCATAGCAATCATTTGGATTAAACCAGCAAAGGATGCAAAGGCGGTAAAACAGAAACCGGAACCTACTTCATAATTTGTAAGAGAATTGCATGATGTTTTGAGTAACATGCAATTCTCTTTCGTTCATTAAGAATAAATAACTTGTTTTAACATATAAAGTGCGACACCCCATATGATGAGACCAGAAAATTTATTTAATAATAAAATTGTCTTTCCGGTTGAGTCTAGTCTTTTTAGAAATTTCCCCGCTAAAGCTAAGCTTATAAACCAAATCCAAGAAACGATAATAGTTGCAAGTGTGAAAGCCCATTTTTCACTTCCTATGTATTGAATAGAATTTGTTCCAATTACACCGATTGTGTCTAAAATAGCATGTGGATTTAATAACGAAACTGATGCTGCGAAAAGGATTTGCTTTTTTAAGGGCATACTTTTTTCTTGTGTTACATCGTTGGAAGGGCTACTTCTCCAAATAACAAAGCCCATGTATAGGAGAAAGAAAAATCCAATTATATATAATGAGTTAGTTAGCCAAGAAAAAGTAAGGAGTACAAGGGAGACACCTTGCACTGCAATCAATATGAGTAACGTATCACATATAGAGGCAGTTAATACTACAGGGGCTGCCCTCCAAATGTTTGGTTGGCTCGCACCTTGGTTAAAGACAAAAACATTTTGTACACCTAATGGAATGATAAGTCCAAATGCAAGAATGATACCATGAATAATTGCTTCACTCATCATATTACCTCCTATTTTAATTCATTATGATAGTGTATATTGTATAGAAGAAATGAAAATTTGTATCCATCCATATGGTTGGGGAGGTTACCAACCAAAAAGAATATAAGGTGATATGATGGAAAGATTCGTTTGGAAACCGGATATGTCTCTAGCGACGCCGCTGTATAAACAAATAGAAACGTATATAAAAGAAAGGATCGTTAATGGAGAATGGACCGTTGGAACGAAATTACCTTCACAAAGAGATTTGGCCCATACATTTGGTGTGAATCGAAGCACAATTGTAATGGCTTTCGATGAACTAGTTGCGAAGGGATATATTGAAGGGAATGGCAGGAAAGGAACAATTGTTGTAAATAATAATGAGAATGTTTCAACTTACGCACCCCCGCCTAATTGGCAGTCTTATGTAGAAACAGGACTTCATTATCCGAATCTCCCAGCTATTCAAGAGATTAATCAAGCTGAATTTTACCCACATGTAATTCGGTTAGGAACAGGTGAGCTCGCGCCGAGTCTCTTACCTGAGAAAAAGATGAAAGAAATTATGAATAACCTTTTAAAGTCAAATGTGACGCTTGGGTATGAAGAGCCGAAAGGAAATCTTTATTTAAGGGAAAAGATTTCCGAATACTTAAAGGAGCATGGCGTATATGTATCTCCTGACTCTATATTAATTGTTTCAGGAGCAATTCAAGCGCTGCAACTTATTTCTATGGGGCTTCTTTCGAAAGGGGCATCAATCTTATTAGAGAAACCATCCTATTTATATTCGCTTAATGTTTTTCAATCAGCAGGAGTACGTTTAATTGGAATCCCAATGGATGAAAGCGGGTTACATACATCATATATTAAGAAATATAAGAAGCAATTTAATGCCTCTATTTTATATACAATCCCGTCTTTTCATAATCCAACGAACTTTAGTATGAATGCGAAGAAACGAATAGAAGTGATGGAAATATGTAATGAAATTGGATTACCTATTATAGAGGACGCAGTGTATCAAGACTTATGGTTTGATGCACCTAGTTCGAAACCTTTAAAAGCCTATGATAAAAATGGAATCGTACTACATATTGGAAGCATGTCCAAAGTAATTAGTCCAGGTTTAAGAATTGGATGGATTGTTGGACCCGAGCCAGTAATTCAAAGATTGTCAGACATAAAGATGCAAACAGATTATGGTTCAAGCACTATATCCCAGCAAATTGCAGCAGAGTGGTTTACAAATGGTCTATATGATGAGCATTTGCGATTTGTAAGAAGTGAATTGAAAAAACGAAGAGATTTTATGTTACTAATGTTAGATAAATATCTTCGTGAAATAGCAACTTGGCATGAACCAACAGGTGGGTTTTATATATGGGTACATATAAAAGTACCCATTTCATATCGCAGTTTATTTGATAAAGCTCTGCAAGAAAAGGTTTTATTAAACCCAGGTACTTTATATGATAGAAGTGCAAATCAATTTTTGCGCCTATCGTATTCATACGCAACGTTAGAAGAAATTGAAATAGGTATAAAAAAACTTGCACAACTAATGAAAAAGTAAGAGGAGAAAGTAATGAAACAATATATAATTTGCCAAATGATCAATGGAGAAAAATATTTAGCTGCTTATGCGGAGACGAAGCAAGAGGCGATTGAAAAAGCAGAACTGTTAGGATTAAGAACGGGAAATCGTTACATAGTTATAACTGCAGAAGAAGCCGAAGGCTTAACGTATCCTTAAACAATGTATGAGATTATATAGGAAGTAAATAAGTCTAGTAATATAAGAATTTACTAGGCTTATTTACTATTAAGTTGTTAAACGTTCTCGTATTTATACGCAAAGTAATAATATTATGAGTCAAGTTGACGAAAAAATCGATTTGTCTTTCGGTCTTGATTTCCTTTTCTATACTCATCAATATATTGCCTAAAGTTCCAAGCTTGTAAAAATTTATTAGCAGAGTTATAACCAGAATTGTAAAGCCAGTCTTTTTCTTCCTTCGTCAGTTCAAAATTAGTACTTGTAATCGTTCCTGTTGGAATTGTAATCGTTCTTGCTTTTGATTCCTTATCTAAATGACGTAAATCATGAGCTTGCATCATTGTTTTAAATAGTCCTTTGAACATAGAAATAGGCTCGTTATAGTGAGCAGGGTCAGCTTGAATCTCATCTTTTACAAAATGAAATCCGAAAGTCGGCCAGCGAGGAGCGGTAGGTGAATCGAAGATCCAAATTGGATAATTACTTAGAATTCCTCCGTCAACCATATAACAAGGCTGCTTCCATTTTGGAGTTCTCCATTTTACGGGTTCAAAGAAGAAGGGGATTGTACTACTCATTCTTACCGCTTTAGCGATAGAGAAGCGATAATTTAAAAATCCATAGTTTGGTAAGTCGTCAGGAAAGACAACCATTTTACCATTACTAATATCAGAAGCGATGATTTTGAGTTTGTTTAGATCCGGTAAATCAGTAAATAAATGAACACCTTTTTTTCGAAGTAATTCTTCAATCCATTCTTCTATAAATACATTAGAGTATATACCTAGAGTAGTCCATGCACTTAGTCCTTTTCCGATAAAGGGGATTTTGTCAATAAAGGTTTTCTTCGTAAATTTGTTATAATCGATATCAGTTATAATGGTTTTTAGCTCTGAACAAGAATATCCTGCAGCTAAAAGTGCCGCGATAATTGCACCAGCTGATGTTCCAGCTACACGTTCCCATTCATAACCTTTTTCGGCTAACGCGCAAATTGCCCCAACATGCGCAATACCGCGCACACCGCCTCCTTCAAAAACACCATCAATCTTCATTAAACATACTTCCTTTCAAATAAAAGATTTGGAAATGGCAAAAAAGCACGTATTGTACGTGCTTTTTTACAATGGTTTTTAAGTTTACTAGCAGCCTACAAAGCCGCCCCAACAGCTAGCTCCGATGATGATTAGAAGGATGAATAAAACGATTAATAAAGCGAAACCTCCGTAACCACAACCACCACAGCTACCGCCGTAACCGTAACCGCCGCAACTATATCCGTAACCCATGTGGAATTCCTCCTTATATTAAAAATAAAAATGAACGAGGGGAAAATGTACTGGAAGAACTAAAGAACTATCGTGTTTGTAGGAACAATGTATAGTATGCTTTTTTAAACTTGTTCGCGTACGAAGGATAAGCCCGTTTTTGGAGGCTTGTTGATTTTGTAAAGAATGAAGTATAATCTTTGTACTATGATATAAATAAGTATGTAAATGTAAGGAGAATTTATGAATAAAAAAATTGAAGTATTAATTGATAAATATGAACTAACACACTTGAAAGAGGAACTTATTAATACTGTATTTCCTTGTATAAAAGTTGTGCCAAAGCAGCAGGAAACTGTTGCGATAGGTAGTTCGAAAATGGGAGGAGTTCCTGATTTACCAGCTTTATTTGAATATCCAAAGCATAAAGGAAATCCACTACAATTTATCGCGCAATTTAACTTAAGTGATTTACAAAACGTTGGTATGGATCACAATCTTCCTAAGACGGGGATGCTGTATTTCTTTTGCATTGAAAATTATTTTGAAGAAAATGTGAAGCTAACAGAGGGTGGGCGTGTACTTTATTATGATGTTCCTGTAGAGCAATTACGAAGAGGAAATGAAGTACAAGCGAAATATAACCAGTGTGCAATTACTTTTGAACTGACATACAAATTACCAGAACTTTTCATTGAAGATGAGGCTGATTCAGATCGTTTCTTGCAATTACTTGAAGAGCTAATTCCGGATAACTACGATAACCATCAAATGTTTGGTGAGCCATTCTCTGTACAAGAAGAAGTGTTATATGAGACGGGAGAATATATGGGAGTAGACCCGCAGCAAATGACTCTTTTATTCCAAATTGATTCAGATCATAAAAATTGTAATATGGTTTGGGGAGAACTAGGGATGCTATATTTCTGTATTAGTAATGAAGATTTGAAAAATCAACGTTTTGAAAATACATGCTGCGTATTACAAACATGCTAATGAAAAAAGGTTGTTCTTTTTAAAAGAACAACCTTTTTATGTGAATTAGTTAATATGCATAATCTCATATGACCTATACGAAAAAGTATTGTATACTCTGAAACTATACGATACTTTTTCGTATAGTTATAGAATATAAGGAGTGACAAGATGGGAAAGACAAGTAAGTATGTGACAGCTGCCGCACTTTGTTCAACTATAGTAATGGGAGGCTTACAAGCGTCATCTGTATCTTATGCAGCTACAAATCCGACTACAGTGACAGCACAATCAGATGTAAAGTTATTAGATGATTTCAGAAAAGAATTAAAAAAACAGATTGATAATCGAGAAGAAAATATTACAATCACATATAAAACAAAAGATAGAAATGCTAGAAATATTATGGATCAATTGTATGGTGAGTTTAATAAAATTGTAGATGCTGATGAGTATGTAAAATATAATGTAGCGTCTACTAGATATTCCATTAAAGGAATGCCAGGGGACTATACGTTTACACTGCAAGTAAAATACCGTGAATCAAAAGAACAAACTCAATATGTAAAAGCTCAGGCGAAATCAATTGTTGGATCAATTGTAAAACCAGGGATGGATGAGCATGAGAAAGTAAAAGCTATTCACGATTACGTTGTTAAGCATGTGTCTTATGATACGTCTTATCAAGCGTATACAGCATATGAAGCATTAGCGAATCGTTCTGCCGTTTGCCAAGGATATACATTATTGACGTATGAGTTGTTAAAAGAGGCAGGTATTCAAAATCATATTGTAACAGGCACAGGAAACGGACAAGCTCACGCGTGGAATTTAGTGAACATTGAAAACAAATGGTATCACCTAGATACTACATTTGATGATCCAGTACCAGATAAAGCAGGGCGTGCAACTTACTCATATTTTAATATGTCTGACGAACAGTTAAGTAAAGATCATGAATGGGATCGTAGCAAATATCCAGCGGCAACTACAAGTTATTTTGGTGAATTAACAAATAAAATAAAAGCTGGTAGCTCAAAAACTGTCGTATATGAGCAGATGTTAAAAGAAACAAATTTACAATACTTATCTGCAGAATACGGAGCAGAAAATTATAATGAATTTAAGCAAAAGTTGCAGCAAAAGTTTGCAGCCAAACCAGAAAAAGTAGAAGTACGATATAAGCAGTCCATGGATGGGACGATGCAAGATATAAAGAAAGTATTAAATGAAATAAATTGGCCAAAAGGTGCAAAGCGTGTGTCTTATCAAGTAGCGCCTTACAGTGCATTGGCGGGTTATTCATTAGCGACAATTACATTTACGTATTAAGCAATGAGAAAGAGCATCTGTAAAAGATGCTCTTTTTATATTTATCGATCACTTTAAAATTTTGGGAATTATGTGATAAAATAAAAAGGAGAGGATGTGAATGCTGAATGAACTTGTTCGAAAGTAATATTTTTACATTGATATATACTTGTTTAGTAATCGGACTTATCGTTTTGTTTTTCATATCATTTACTTTGTTTATTAGAAGAGTATTACAAAGCAGTGCTGCAAAGAAACACCACGTGATTAATATGAACCAGAAGCTAGATCGAATCATTGAATTGCTTGAAAAAGATAAGAAATAGCGATAGAAGAGGTATGAAAAGGGGAAAGAGAATGGCCAATTATATAAAAGAATTACGTGAAAAAGTAGGACATGATTATGTTTTCTTAAACTTTGCCGGTGGTTGTGTATTTAATAAAGAAGGAGAAGTATTACTGCAAAAAAGAGGAGACTTTAACGCTTGGGGATTTCCAGGTGGTGCAATGGAGATAGGAGAATCAGCTGCGGAAACTGCAATCCGAGAAATAAAAGAAGAAACCGGGTATGATGTAGAAATAAATGAGCTTATTGGAGTGTATACAAAATATTTTCAATCATATCCAAATGGAGACAAGGCTCAGTCAATTGTGATGTTCTTTTCATTCTCAATAGTTGGAGGTGACAAAAAAGTAGATGGTGATGAAACGCTGGATTTGAAGTTTTTCCCGTTAGACGACATGCCACCGTTATTTTGTAAACAACATGAAGATTGCCTGCAAGATTTATTGGAGAAAAGAGTAGGGGTATATCGTTAACATATAAAAAAGAAGCTAAATGAAGATTAGCTTCTTTTTTATGTTTAATTTATTTCCACCAATCATCAAACATTGACGCTGGTACTTGTCTTTTATGCTCACTCACTGTGTAACGTTTTTCAATTTTCTCTGCAACGTCAGCTGGAACTGCTTTACCTTCTAAATAATCATCTAATTGATCATAAGTAATACCTAACTCTGTTTCATCAGCTTGACCTGGTTTTTCATCTAATAAATCAGCTGTTGGCATTTTTAAGTAAAGTCGCTCGTCTGCACCTAACTCTTGTAATAATGCACGTCCTTGGCGCTTCGTTAATCCCGTTAATGGTAATAAATCTGCACCACCATCTCCGAATTTTGTAAAGAACCCTGTTACAGCTTCTGCAGCGTGATCTGTTCCGATAACAAGTAGCCCTTTTTGTCCACCAATTGCATATTGAGTAACCATACGGATACGTGCTTTCACGTTACCTTTATTGAAATCTGTTAATGATTCACCCAATAAGTTTTCATATTGATTTGAAAAAGCATCAACAGTTGAAGCAATATCAAATGCAACAGATTGATCTGCTTGAATGAATTGTAATGCTAATTGTGCATCATCTTCATCTTTTTGTACTTTATAAGGAAGACGCACGGCGATAAACGTTGCATTACCACCTTCGTTACGAATTTCTTCAACTGCAAGTTGTGCTAAGCGTCCTGCTAATGTAGAGTCTTGTCCGCCGCTAATACCAAGTACAAATCCTTTTGCACCTGTTTTTTTTACATAATCCTTTAAGAAATCAACTCGTTTACGAATTTCAACTTTTGGATCAATTACAGGCTGAACATGTAATGCTTTCATAATCTGTTCTTGTAATGTCATTATGTTTCCTCCTATTCATATTAAAGCGGTAATTAAGTTTATATGTATAATGGTACATACTTCTATCCTTTATTATTTCGCAAAATTAACGAATATACAATAGGATGTGTGTATGAATATGAATGTAGTCATTATAAATAAAGTACTACGTATAAGCAATTTTTTTAAAACTTTCAAAAATGTAAGGTTTTTGTCATTTGAATCGATGGAAGGTATTTCCGCACTTTACTAATATAAAAACATATATAGTAGAAGGGCGGAGAAGTAATATGAACATTAGAGAACTAGCATATCGGAATGTAACCCGAAATAGACGGACATACTCAGCCTATTTTTTGAGTAGTGCATTTGCAATTATGGCCTTTTTTGTGTATTCATTTTTTGCGTTTCATCCGGCATTAAGTGCAGGAGAATTAGGTCAGTACGTATTCGTAAGTATGTCTTTTGCACAGTCTATTATTTACTTATTTACATTCTTCTTTATTTTATATTCGATGGGAATGTTTTTAAAAACGAGAAAGCGTGAACTAGGGATTTTAATGATGTTAGGTATGACGAAATATCAATTAAAGCGTCTAATCTTTTTTGAAAATATTATGATTGGAATAGGGGCAATTATTTTTGGTATTCTTTCAGGTATGTTATTTTCAGGGGTATTACTATTTGTCGCTCCGATGATATTGAAACTAGATATCTCCTTATCCTATTACATACCGATGAAAGCAATTGTTGTAACGAGTATTATGTTTTTTATTTTATTTATGATCATATCATTGTTTAGTGCAGGAATGATTCGTAAAAATAAGATTATGAAGTTGTTTAGAGGATCGGCAGAGGCGAAACCTGAACCGAAAGCATCAATCATTTCTTCCATATTAGCAGTAGTATTGCTTAGTGCTGGCTATGTAGGAGCTCTTCTATCACATGGAGCAATGGTATTTATTATGATGATTCCTGTTACAACGGTAGTTATTATTGGGACGTATTTGTTGTACAAGCAGCTGAGTGTCTTTATTATTCGATTATGTAAAAAAAGTAAACGTTTTTATTGGACACAGACTAATATTATTACGTTATCAGATTTAGCGTATCGCATGAGAGATAACGCAAGAATGTTCTTTATTGTAACCATTATTTCTACTGTAGCATTTTCCGCAATAGGGACATTAGTTGGCTTCGCATCCATGACGAAAGGGATAATGGAGAGACCGATTTCGTTTCATTACCATTCTAAGCAAGGGAATAGTAACGAATCACAGCATATACAAATGATTGACAAAGGATTAAAGAAACATAGTATAGCAGCTTCAAAAACTAATATTTCGACAAAGAAAACGGAGGAACAGTCGTTAAGAAGCGCCATTTTTATAAAAGAATCAGACTATAAGAAATATGCAAAGTTAACAGGAGAACCATTTAATACTGTAGCAAATAAAGAAGTTGTATTTTTGTCAGCTAATATACCAGGGCCAACGATGAAAGAAAGAAAAGAAATTACTTTACCTAATATGAATGAAAATTTAAAAGTGAAAAAAGTTACTTCATCTTCATTGGGGAAAATATTAAGAGGAAATGTTTATGTAATCTCTAATAATCAATATGATTCATTACAAGATGGGTTTATAGAGACAAAAGATTATATGTATAAAACTGAAAGAACGAAAGATGAGATTGAAATTGGTAAAGAGCTTACGCATCAAATTAAACCGTATCAAGAATATTCAACGTTTAGTGCGGAAGAGTACGAGCAAAACCAAAGTTTACAAATTGCAGGACCGATTTTATTTGTAGGTTTCTTTATTGGTATAGTATTTTTCGTTTGCGCAGGAAGTTTCCTTTACTTCCGTTTATTCTCCGATTTGGAGGATGATGTTCGTTTGTTCGAAATGATTCGTAAAGTTGGATTGACAAGTAGGGAATTATCGAAGGTAGTTACAATTCGATTGGCGCTTTTATTCTTCGTTCCAATTGGTGTTGCAACATTACATGGAGCAGTAGCCTTAACGGCGTTAGGGCAAATGTTTGAGTACTCATTGTTTAAAGAAAATACAGTTGTATTAAGTATTTTCATAGGTATTCAAGTTGTATACTTCTTACTTATAAGATCCCGTTATGTAAAACAATTGAAAGAGAGATTACGTATGCATTAAATGTGTTTTTTTAACTCGAGTACAAAATTTTCTAAAAAGAGGCAAGTATTGTCAAAAAGTGATAAAATGGAAAAAGCGAGGTGAAAAAATTAATAGAGAGTAAGGGGGGGAGAAATATGAAAGCAACAGGAGTTATTCGAAAAGTAGACGAATTAGGACGAATTGTTATCCCTAAAGAATTACGCGATGTATTGGGAATACAAATCAAATCACCGCTTGAAATTTTTGTAGAAGCAGATAAAATCATTTTACAAAAATATCAACCTTACAATGCTTGCCAAATCACAGGTGATGTTTCAGGGCAGAATATTACATTAGCAAATGGAAATATTACAGTTGGCATAGAGGGAGCGGAATATTTAGTAAAAGAAATAGAAAAGTTTTTAAACAAGAGTGAGGTTTAGTCTTAATTTATATTATTTTTCAAATACATATCATTCTTTTAAAAGACTGTAAGAG
>NZ_JBEUTW010000419.1:0-3603 GCF_040492675.1 Bacillus sp. AP50 | reverse complement strand
GTGTAATGTATTGCGTTATGCTTTTTTATAGTATAAAAGAAAGGCTTGAAGATAATGATTCGTCGTTTGAGAAAGCTAAAAAATGTAGCAGTCGTAGTAAGCTTCTAAGTAAATAGCAATATATATAATACTTAGAAGCGAGGAATAAAGTTATGAAGCATCCATTATTTAATCATTGGTCAGAAACAAAGTATATAAAAGATATAGTAACAAATCCACTCATTGAAGTAGGAGAGTACTCCTATTATTCAGGCTATTATAGTTATCAAAATTTTGAAGATGGCTGTGTAAGGTATTTGTGGGGAGATGCTAAGTCCCAAGCACTGTTCAATCCAATTGAACAGATGGGATGGCACCTTGACAAACTCATTATTGGGAATTATGTTTGCATAGCAAGCGGGGTAGTCATTTTAATGGGTGGTAATCATAATCATCACTCAGAATGGATTACAGTATATCCATTCGCTGAGCAAATTAAACAATCATATGAACCTAAGGGAGATACAGTCATTAAAAGTGATGCTTGGATTGGAATGAATGCTATAATAATGCCTGGCGTTACTATTGGTGAAGGTGCAATTGTTGCTGCAGGATCAGTCGTAAGTAAAGATGTTCCGCCGTATACAATAGTTGGTGGAAATCCTGCTAAGGAAATAAAGAAACGATTCACTGATACAGAAATAAACATGTTAATGGAAATGCGTTGGTTTGATTGGGATAGGAAATTGATTGAGAAGGCAATTCCGCTGTTATCTAGTCCATCCATCGAACCATTATTTGCTTTTTATAAAAATGAAGTGAAAAATAAATAAATCAGTTAGAAAAACTACATCCAGTATAGGGTGTAGTTTTTTATTTTTTGTAAATGTGGAACAAATGTATTATTTAGATTGTCTATTAACTGTAATCCTAAAAAAATATGAAAGTGTGAATCATTTTGAAAAATATAAGGGGATTAAAAATAAGGATATGTGTGGGAATACAAAGTATTAGCGCACCTAAAAATGTCGGATGAGATGGTCTATATGAAAGCGATTCTAACGTTTTATATGTATATACAATTTGAGAACACTTTCTATTTTTTTGCGGGATTATGTTAGAATAACGCTTTTTTTAAGTACAAAGAAATTGGAGGTAACAGAAGTGAAAGGTATGTTTTGCAATAGAGTTATTGCAATAGTAACAGTGCTTACAATATTTTGTAGCATGGTCGTTACAATTGGAAAAGCAGCAGCGGAAACAGATCCTGCTATAGACGTTGAAGCAGGGTCAGCAATTTTAATAGAAGAAAATTCCGGAAAAATTTTATATGAAAAAAATGCAGATGAATCATTGGCAATTGCTAGTATGACAAAAATGATGAGCGAATACTTAGTTCATGAAGCGGTGGATAAAGGAAAACTTAAATGGGATCAAAAAGTTAAAATCTCTGAATATGCACATAAGATTTCGCAAGATCGTTCACTATCAAATGTTCCATTAGAAAATGGTGGCTCTTATACGGTAAAAGAGTTATATGAGGCAATGGCAATTTACTCTGCAAATGGTGCAACAATTGCTTTAGTTGAACAGATTGCTGGTAAAGAGGTCAATTTTGTAAAAATGATGAACGATAAGTCAAAAGAGTTTGGTATGAAAGATTATAAGTTTGTAAACTCTACTGGCTTAACAAATCAAGATTTAAAAGGATATCATCTAGAAGGGACAACTCTAGAAGAGAAAAATAAAATGTCTGCAAGGGATTGTGCAATTTTAGCACAACGTCTTATTCAAGATTTCCCCCAAATATTAAATACAGCAAAAATTCCTAAAAAAACATTCCAAGAGGGTGGTAAATATCCAATTGATATGGCGAACTTTAACTGGATGTTAAAAGGCTTAATTAAGCAATATGAAGGTGTAGATGGTTTGAAAACAGGAACGACTCCAGAAGCGGGAGATTGTTTCACTGGTACAGTAGAAAGAAATGGTATGCGACTAATTTCTGTAGTGATAAAAGCAAAATCTCATACGGCACGTTTTGATGAAACAAAGAAATTATACGATTATGGATTTGCGAATTTTGAAGTGAAGAATGTCTACGGAAAAGATTCAGTAATAAAAGGACATGAAACAGTTCGAGTGGCAAATGCAAAAGACAAAGATGTAGTAGTTCAAACGAAGCAAGCTGTTTCACTTCCAATGCCGAAGGGCAATAAAGACATTTATAAAAAAGAATTTAAAGTATCGAATAGGGAACAAGAAGCGCCTATTAAAAAAGGTGTAACAATTAGTAAAATGATTATCTCGTCTAAAGATAATACAGATCCTGGGTTCTTATCAGGTAATTCATTACAAATAGACCTTGTAACAAAATCTGATGTGGAACAAGCAAATTGGCTTACACGTTTTATACGTAAAACAGGATCTTTTTTTAGTGGTATGTGGGATCGTACGATTGATATAGTAAAAAGCTAATTTTATAGGATACAACTAAATATTAGTTTGAAACAAAAGGTTTCCAAGCACTATAGATTCTTATGTGGATAGCTTGGAATGTCAGGGTGTAATTTTTTCTTCTTACTTTGTGCATTGCAATGACACTACTTTTTTCTATAGTTTCGTATCATTTAATCGAAAAGAAATGTATCAACTGGGCAAAACAAAGAACAACAAATTTTTTGAAAAAAGTATAATTCCTAGAGGGATTTTATTTCTTTAGTAAATATACGAATATGACCGATTCCTTAGTATACTTGGGAATCGGTCAATTTTGGATTCTAAATGTAAATATAGTAAAGTGGAATATAATTGAAATCGAAAACCACTTAGAAATAACAATTACGGTGTGAGCTATTGTATAGTATAGATATGTTTAAAAATAAAGGGGGAATACATATGTGGAAGCGATTTGTAGCAATTGGTGATAGTTTTACAGAGGGGATAGGGGATGAAGTTGAGGGAATTGCATTAAAAAGCTGGGTAGATCATTTTGTTCAACTGTGTGAAAAAGATATAGAATATGCCAATTTTGCAAAGCGTGGGTTAGTAACTGAAGAAATTCGCTTGCAGCAATTGGAAAAGGCGTTAACTTTTAATCCAGATTTGGTTAGTCTCATTGCAGGGGCAAACGATGTTTTAAAAGGACGTTGGAATCATGATGCATATAAGAACGATATGGAATTTATGATAGATACATTAAGTAAAGCAGGGGCTGATATTATTATAGCAAACCTTCCTGATTTTACAGTTAGGCTTCCTTTTGCTTCTGAAAAAAAACAAGAAATAAAAGAACAATTATTAGAGGCAAATGAAGTTATACATTCACTGAGCAGAGAGTATAAGCTTCATCATGTTGATTTTTGGAATCATCATTTAGTTAATGACAATACGCTTTGGTCTAAGGATTTAATTCATCCAAACTCAAAAGGATATGTAAAAGTTGCTGAATTGATTTTTAGTAGTTTGCCTGTACAGAAGACAAAATAATAGTTTGCAATGTAACGAATATGATATTAAGTGTATGAAGCTATGTTTTTTAGTAAATGGAAAGAACTAAACATTTAGCAAACAAAGCGTTTCTACGATATATTTCTACAGTAGTGCACAAATACAGAATCACAA
>NZ_JBEUTW010000418.1:0-9105 GCF_040492675.1 Bacillus sp. AP50 | reverse complement strand
GAATGAACTCGGTCTTAAAGGAAGTAATAAAACAACTTACAAATAGCATACAATGTTTATCAATATTTTTTAATATAAAAATGAAAAATAAATCATTATAAATATTGAGAAAGATGTGTCTGATAATTTTTAAAAACTGATGCAAAGAGGCTGCCTACATAGTAGACAGCCTGTAAAGTATTAACCTTTATGATATTTGTACATCCAAAGAAGACCAGATTTTAATAATCTCGGTACACGTCCCATTAATGGTTGGTTTGCTAGTAAACCAAAGCCGTGCTTCTTACCAAGAGATCCTAGAACACCTTTTAATTTAATAACAGGTAGTTCATCCGGGAGTGGTTCATTATTCCAACGTTTTAATAATATTTGGACAATTTGTTCTCCTTGACCTTCAGCCAGTTGGGCAGATGGTGCATGTGGAAGTGCTGCGCAATCTCCTACAACGTAAACATGATCGTTATTTGGAATATTATGATATTTAGTTAAGACAACCCGTCCGCTACCATCTTGTTCAACTGGAAGGTTTCGAACAACTTCATTTGCTTGAATACCAGCTGTCCAGACGATTGCATCACATTCAAGTGGTTCATCGTGGTTGTACACAATATTTGGTTCTACTTTTGTAATGTTAGAGTTTCGTATAATGTTAACTTTATGCTTTACAAACCATTCTTCTACGTATCTACTTAATTTCTCTGGATATGGGAATAAAATTCTATCTTTTCGATCAAATAAATAGATTTTTAAATCAGAACGGCTTTCACGAAGTTCACTTGCTACTTCAACGCCACTTAAGCCAGCACCAACGACAGCTACTGTTGCATTTGGTTCTAGACTATTTAATTGTTCATATGTCTTACGTGTTTGTTCAATTGATTGTAGACTATGTGTATATTCTCTAGCTCCAGGAACGTTATGATATTTATCTTCACAGCCAAGTCCGATAATTAAATCATCATATTGGATCGCTTCGCCGCCATCAAGATGAACAGCTTTTTCTTCGAGGTCAATATTTGTTACTGTGCCGTATTGAATATTGAGGCGTGGGTGTTCAGGAAACGGTATACGAATATGCGTTTCTGAAATAGTACCCGCAACTAATGCATAATATTCAGTTTTGAAGCAATGATATGGTACTTTGTCGATTAATGTCACTTGTACATCATCTGGAAGTTGGTTGCTTGGAAGTAGCCTTTGCAGAATTCTCATTCCACCGTAGCCGCCACCTAGTATTACGAGGTGTTTCATGATGGATTACCCCTTTTCTGTTGAAATATCCCCTAATCATAAAATTTTATATTAATAAAATATTTTGACTTTACTCAATCAAATTATATCGAATTTGTGAACAAATAACAATGCATGAATGAATACTCTGTTGTACAATAAGAAGAAAAGTAAACTGTTTTTCTTTTTAAGTTACTCTTTCATTGTAAGTAGCATGTTATATAGAAGAAATCATCTACTTTGAAGTGAAGTAATGAAGTAACTAAATAGTTTAGACTGTGTAACGAAAACAACAAGAAACAGCTTAGTTTTCTTCTTATAGATAAAGTGAAAAGGTAATTTGTTTTGTAGTACAGGGGGGAGAATTTTGATTAAACCATTAATTGAATTTTGTGTAGGTAACCTTGCAAGTGGTTCACAAGCAGCTCTAGAAAAATTAGAAAAAGATCCGAATTTAGATGTAATGGAGTATGGTTGTTTAGGATATTGTGGCATTTGTTTTGAAGGACCATTTGCACTTGTAAATGGTGAAGTTGTACAAGGTGCAACAGTAGAAGAGCTTGTTAATAATGTATATGAGTATTTGGATGAAAATCCAATGTTTTAAGGTGTTGCGAATTAGCAGCACCTTTTTCATTAGATAAAACTTTATTTCGTGGGGAAGACTAATACTGAGTATTAGTCTTCCCCAATCGAAAATAGTAGGATAAATAAAAAAAGGCCCTTTTTAGAAGGGCTTTTTTCTTACACAAATTGTGTAAGAGTGGCTCATCGCCAAACGTTGTCAAATATGAGAAACGGGGGACATTCATATTGTGTTCTAAAAGCATGCATTTTATACTTAACATAACAAATTATTTTTGGAGTGAATATAAATGAGCCAATTTTCTTTTACAAAAATGCATGGTCTTGGCAATAGTTATATATATGTAAATATGTTTGAAGAGCAAATTCCTGAAGAAGATTTAGCCCTTGTGGCCGAAAAGGTTTCAAATATTAATACTGGTATTGGAGCAGACGGGATGATTTTAATTTGCCCTTCAGACGTAGCTCCGGTGAAGATGCGTATGTTTAATAATGATGGTTCTGAAGGAAAGAGCTGTGGTAACGGTTTACGCTGCGTAGCGAAATATGCGTATGAGCATAAACTAGTAGAAGAAACAGTTTTCACAATTGAAACGTTAGCTGGTATTGTAACGGCTGAAGTAACAGTAGAAGATGGTGTCGTGACATTAGCAAAAATCGATATGGGAGCACCTCGTCTAACACGTGCAGAAATACCGATGCTTGGTGAAGGTGAAACACCATTTATTCGTGAAAACTTCTTATACAATAATCATCGTTATGCATTTACAGCTGTTTCAATGGGAAATCCGCATGCGGTTATTTTTGTTGATGATGTAGAAAAAGCACCTCTTACAACACTTGGACCAGTTCTCGAGACACATGAAATGTTCCCAGAGCGAGTAAATGTTGAGTTTATCGAAATTTTGAATAATGACGAGATGAACTTCCGCGTTTGGGAACGTGGATCTGGTGTAACGCAAGCTTGCGGAACAGGAGCGTGCGCTGCAGTTGTAGCTGCTATTTTAAATGGAAAGATGGAACGTGGTAAGGAAATTACAGTCCATTTAGCTGGCGGCGATTTAATGATTGCGTGGACTGAAGAAGGAAACGTGTTGATGAAAGGACCTGCGGAAGTAATTTGCCGCGGAGTGTATGAGTACAAGATAGAAGCGTAAAGATGTATAATGAACTAAGAACAGAAAGGAAGGTGTATTTCATGATTGAAGTAACAGAACAAGCAGCTTTTCAAATTAAAGATATGTTAAAAGATGCTGAAGATGGAGAGAAGTATGTGCGCCTTGCTGTACACGGCGGCGGATGTAGCGGTCTTTCTTACGGCTTAGGATTTGAAGTAGAACCAAAAGAAGACGACACAGTGCTTGAGTTTTTCGGTGTTGAATTTGTTATCGATACAGAAAGTGCTCCAATTGTTAAAGGAGTAAAAATTGACTATAAACAATCTATGCTTGGCGGCGGATTCACAATCGACAATCCAAACGCAATCGCATCATGCGGATGTGGATCATCTTTCCGTACAGCATCGAATGCTGGTAAGCCAGAAGAGTGCTAAGTTTTTAGCAGAAATAGAGAAAGACCTTTTTAGCGATAGAATAAAATCGTTAGAAAGGTCTTTTCTTTTTGCGTTAAAACAGGAAATGTATGTAAAGTTAATCTAGATATTAATTTAAATGTTATTATATATGGTATATATGATTAATGCTGTGAATTCGAGATTCATATTGTTCATTTTAAGATAAGATTATGTAGAAAAAATGTAAATGATTAGCAAAAATATACTATTTATTAGTTATATTTAATGTTAATATTTGTAACGAAGATGATTGGCGAGGGCTGATTAAAGTTTCACTTTATACAAAAAAGGTGCATGAGCGAGAAGGCTATAGCAAATTGTATAGAACTGAATAGTTCCGTATTAATTAAAATACGTTGATTATTAGATATAAAAAACACCGGGGGGATTAGAGTGAAGTCATTTAAGAGAGTACTTATAGTAGGGATGGCGTTGACTACAGTATCGATTTTGGGAGCTTGTTCTAGCGATACAGACGTATTAACAAAAGCAGGAGCAAAGCAACCAGCGAAGGCGGAAGGTGAAGTACTAAAAGATCAGAAGAAAACACCTATGACTACGAGCAAACGTGAAAGTATTAAAAATGAGGATGCACCATCATCACAAAAGCGTTATATTTCTCATGATGAATCTCAAAAGATTGAGGAAGGGATGACGTATACGGATATTCTTAATACGATTGACTATGGTGGTGAGAACATAAAACATTATAATAACCATGAAAAACGCGTATTTTATACTGAAAAAGATACGGATGGTACATATGAAATTATGGTTGAATTAAATACATATGGTTATGTTGTAAACATTGAACGTACTGCTATAAAGGATGAAGATAAAGATACAGATAAAGAGAATCAGGTATTTACGAAACGTAGTGAAGGGCCTGTAAAGGAATATGAAGAAAAAAACGATCGTGTACCGTGGTATAAAGATGTAAATAACAATTCGGCAGCAGTAAGTTACAATCATTATTTGAAAATCAAAAAAGGTATGCCCGCGAATCAGGTAAAAGCTGCAATTGGACAGCCACATGTGATTGAGAAATATAAATCTTATTCAGTATATGACTATACTGGTTATGGTGGAGAAGGATCATTACGTGTAATCTTTGAACCGAATGGAACTGTTACGGATGTAGTGGAAGACGGTTTACCACGATAATAAATTAGTTACGGGAAGAATTGTAGTAAAGTTGTCTTTGATTTTATAAAGTTTTTGGGAGCATCTCCGAATATAGGTGAAAAAATAATTCTCTTAGCCATGTTAACTACAGTATTAGTATTTACCGAAGTTTCTTCCAAATTCAATAGCGTTATCGTGGATGTTGTTGTCGTATTATCTTTGTTGATATATACCGCAGTAGGGCAGAAATTGTAACTGGACGCGGAGGAGTAGCAGCTTCCTTTTAAAAGAAGGAGGAAAATATGATGGAGGATATTCTTGAATTTATAGGGAGATACGTAATTAAACCTATTATTAGTTTAGTGAGATATCTTGTAATAGAGATTATAATTGAGGGCATAATAGAAGGCGTAATAAACGGTATAAGGAAATTACGTGATAAGTGGCGAAATTGGCGTGAAAGACGTTATTGGCGGTAGTGTAGCTGATGAGCGTGAGAAACAAAAACGTTATACAGAAGCTTAATGGAATGACAATTTCTAAAGTGAAGAAATAATTATTATCTTACAAAAGTGTAATGTTCATGTCATGTTTTTGAATTTCTTCTTTAAGCTCCGGGCTTTAAGATAAGAATATAAGAAAAAACATATGAGGTGAAGGAAATGAAAAGATACATTGCACTATTTAGTATTTTAGTTGTATTTGCAAGTTTGTTAGTTGGTTGTGATTTAAACCGTATGGGTAAAGATGAGTATTATGTTCAAATTACAGTAGATGGAAAAGAATTTGATAGTAAAGCTAGTAATGGGCAGAAATTTAAAGATTATGAATATAAGCTGACTGGCTTTGATAAAGACGGTAAAGAGAAAGAATTAGAATTCATAGCTCAAAAAAATCTTCGTAAAGAAGCATTCCTACGCGTATACCACTCAGATAAAAAAGGTGTAACAGCTTGGGAAGAAGTGAAAAAAGACGAGCTTCCAGCGAAAGTGAAAGAAAAACTAAGTGTGAAATAAGACAGATAAAAAGGAATTGACGAACAGGGTCAATTCCTTTTTTTGTTTTCAAATTCTTCTTCTGAAATGACTTTAAATCCGTGTCTTTTAAATAAAGCAGTTGTCACTCCGAAACCAGTTTGCTTATTACCGTTAAATTCTCCAGTGTAAATCGTAGAACTACCACAAGATGGGCTGCGTTCTTTTAAAATAATATATTCTGGGTGTAAATCTTTAATTTGTTCTAATGCTTTATAAGCACCATTTACGAAAGCTGCTGTGACATCTTCACCATTTTTTGTTATCACTTTCGCTTTTCCGTCTAAAACGTCGTCGCCATTCCCGCCAATAATTTCAGCGGAAGGACGAGGTGTTGGTAGTCCTCCTAATACTTCAGGGCAAATGAGGACTGTATCTTCTTTTTGCAGAAGCTCCTCTATTTTTGAAACGAGATTGTCATTCCCGTCATAACGGCAAGCAATCCCACCTAAACAAGCGCTAATTACGATCATATTTTCATCTCCATTAAAAAATATTAACTATCACGCCAATTTCGCTTCCTGCCTCTTACTTATAAATGAGGTGATATAAATGGGAAGCTTATATAATTTAATGAAACCATATAGTGAATTTCGAAGTAAAGAAGAGTTTAATACATATCAAAAACAAGTTTTGAAGTGCTACCGATTTCAATTGAATAAAACTGATTCTATCATTATTCATTTTTTAGGAAAATATGCGGTGAATGAGAAACAAAAAACAGTAGGGGTTGCTTGTCCATTAATGGGGACGATTGCGACGAATGTTGGAAAGAGTATTCGTACAGTACGCCGTTCAATTGCAAAGTTAGAGGAACTAGGAATTATAAAGCGTGTTGCAACAAAAGAAAGGCATAAACGTGGCGGGTATAGTGCGAACTTATATGTATTTCTTACATCTGCGATTGACCGCATGGATGACCGTATGAAAATGTCCGCTTGTAAAACTGAGGATAATGCAACTGGCTGTAGTAAAAATGAGCAAAAAATTGCTGGGGAAACAATTCTTTCTAAAAACATTTCACAAATAAAAGAGAAAAGAAAAGGAACGTATGAGCTTGATGAGACGTATTGCCGTCATGATATACCGAAGCCTTTTATATACGCACTGGTGCCGATGACGAGTAATCCGAAGAAAATTAATATATTTTGGAGTAAGGTCGAGCTTGCGTATAAAAAGAGTGGGTTACTAGAACAAGGTGTTTTACTGGAGCAAATATTAGCTGACGAAGAAGTGTATGGAAATTTAATTTGGCGCGTGAAAAGTGTTGTAAGAGCATATAAATATGGGGAAATTCGTAAAGACATTGGGGCACTTTTATACAGTACAGTGCGAGATTTATTTTTAGAGGTTGGATTAGAATGGGGAGCAGCATTAAGGAGAAGTAAGGGAATATCACTATTTGATCCATTCAAAAAAGAGCCATGCGTATAATACATGACTCTAAGTGGCTAATCGAACTTCCTTACAACTGGAACACGAATCGCTACAAATAGTACGAAGACGATAACAGCTATTGCACCACTTTTCATAACGGTTACGATTGGAATTCCCATTGCAAGTGCAAGTGATGTGAATGCATAAGAGAGCGGGATAAAGCCCATTGATGATAGCATAAGTAAACTCATTACGCGTCCCATCATTTCTTCTTTTACTGTCGATTGAATCATTGCCATAAGCGGTACAATCGCCATTGCGATTGTAATACCATAAAACATGCCGGCTAATAGTGCTTGCCAAAGTACGGTACTAAAGTTGATAGCTAAGAAGAATATACCAGACAATAGCATCATGATAATACAAAATAGACCGCGTCTACGATTAATATTTTTTAAACCGACAATGACAGCACCGATTGCCATTCCGCCACCTACAGATGCTTCTAAGTAACTAAAATGGAGCGAATCACCATGCAGAACGTTTTTAACAAAAAGCGGGAAACCAACTTGCATCGGGCCGATTAAAAATAAGTTTAAAAAAGCGCTACAAATAAGGAAAGTTGAAAGGAATGGCGATTCCTTTACATATAAGATTCCTTCTTTAATGGAAGTGAACATACCTTTATCTGTATCTTTTTGTTCTGGCATCGTAAATTGTATTTTTTGAACGAGTATGGCAGCGACAATCAGTAATAAAATCGTAATGGAAAAGATTGTCTCATAGTTCGTAAATTTAATGAGAATACCACCAAGTACAGGGCCTAAGATGACCGATGCTTGGTTCGTCATTTGTGTAAGCGAATTTGCTTGTGTTAACCGGCTTTTTTCTACCAATTCCGGTAAGATAGATCCATCTGCTGACCAGAAGAAAGCATCAGCAAGTCCAAAGAATAAAGCGAATAAAGCAAATGTATATAGTGTTACATCACCGACAATGAACCATGTGAGAATGGTTGCGACAAGAATCGCTCGAATGATATTGGAGTAAAACATAATGTTTTTTTTCGGGAATTTATCAGCTACAGCGCCGCCGACAATCATAAAAATAAGCCTTGGAACACTAAGAGCTACGAAAACAACACCGAGTGAAGCTTCAAGGTTTAATGTTTTTGCTATGTACCACGTTTGTGAAAAAGTAAAAAAGGCTAAAGCAAAGCTTGAAAAAAGAGTAGCTGCCCAAAGAAAAAGGAAATTCGTATTTTTTAATAACGGTTTTCCGCTTCCTTCTAAAGCAGTTTTATTTTGTTGTAGTTCCTCCATATTGCTTCCTTTCTATGTGACGAATTTAAACTAAAAAACTTATTAACAATCGTTTTATACAGTTTCTAATATTTCTATACTGCACTTTCTCATTGTAGACAATAATAATGAATTTGCCCAGTAGCTATTTAACGACAAAAAAAGATGCCGAATGGGCATCTTTTTTTAGGCTAACGCAATATAAATATCCAATTGAACGTTGTTTGGATCTAACGCTCTTTCATCGTAAAGCTCAAAGTCTGTTGTGAAGGCACGTTTATTTTCTTTCGACCATTTCCAAATATATTCCCAAGCTTCACAAACGACTTCAGCAACTGGTCCTTTTCTTGTTGTAAATACCGCATATGTAGCGGCAGGTATTGTTAAAGTTGTCATATTTTCAGGAACGTCTTCTAATGAAGAAACAGGCATACCGATTGTAAATTGATATGTACCGGTTTCATCTGATTCGTAGTTTGAGTAGAAAGCGAATGTTTCTTTCGTTTGTTGATTTGGGATGTGATGCATCATTTGTTCTTGAAAGTATCGGTTCCAAAGTTGTGGAATGTTTCCTTCAGTAGATGCCTCTTTTTCATTAGTCGTCGTAACCGAAACGCCGATTGCGTGGAAAGCTTCTTTTTTTACGATAATAGGTTCGTGTAGCATAAAAAATTCCTCCTTTTTTTAAAAAAAGAACATTTGTTCTTGTTTTAATATAACATATTTTTACATGTAACGGTTGTTATTTTTAGAAAATTTTAATCATAAAAAACAAACTGAAAATAACTAAAAAATGGTAAATTTTCTATTGTATGTATAAATAGGATGAGGAGTATGTTAAAATTTTTAAGTATCCTTTAACTGTTATATAAACCTATAC
>NZ_JBEUTW010000417.1:0-2717 GCF_040492675.1 Bacillus sp. AP50 | reverse complement strand
GCTCGATACAAAGGTAATAATCTAGATGCATAGATATTATATGCTGAATTATTGATTTTATTCAAGGAGGAATAAAGTAAAGATTTTTTAGGAAATAGGAGTAGGAACAAAATAGAAGAGCAGCTAGCAAAAGCTAACTTCTTGTTGAAAAAAGAATCCATCCCAGGTTATTTACTGGCAGAGTTTCAAGAAATAAATGATTAAATTAATTTAATTTTTCAATTACAATCGAAGCATTTATATTTGTTTGTGTTCCACCCGCCAAAGTCTGCAAAGTAACCGCAGCAGCGGAAGTATGATTATTAAGGGTAATAATATCACCTGCTGCTAAAGTGAGAATTGTTTGCCCATTGTTTTGTTGAGTACCTGCACCTGATCCATAAATGGAGTTGGTAACGGGAGCCCCATTTAAAAAGAGGGCAAATTGATTAGGTTCAACTCCTGATACAGAAAAAGAAATTTTATAATCTCCAGCATTAATAACTGTCATTTGAGAAGTTCCAAGCGTATGAGTAAAACCGGATGTGATTCTACCGTGTGAATTAAAAAGAATAGGTGCTTCTAAGGCAACAACTTGAGCTGCTGTATTGAAAACATAAGCATACTGGGATAAGCCAGATACTGTAAGACCGGCAGGCCCAGTAGGTCCGGTAGCTCCAGCGGTTCCTGGTAATCCAGTAGGCCCAGGAATGCCTTGGATGCCTTGGATACCTTGAAGCCCAGTTGGGCCAGTCGGGCCGATAGGTCCAATAAGTCCTGGATTACCTTGAATACCTTGGATACCCTGAATTCCAGTTGCCCCAGTTATTCCAGTGGGTCCAATAGGACCAATAGGTCCTGGATCACCTTGAATCCCCTGAATCCCTTGACTTCCTTGAGGTCCAGTGGGGCCAGGAATGCCTTGGATACCTTGGATACCTTGAAGTCCGGTTGGTCCTGGTGACCCAGTTGGTCCAGTGGGGCCAGTCGCTCCGGTTGGTCCTGGTGGTCCCCCGGAAGGTCCAGTCGGGCCCGTTGGTCCTGGCGGTCCCCCGGAAGGTCCGGTAGGTCCAACAGCTCCAGAAGGTCCAGTTGGACCTACAGAACCAGGAATGCCAGGAATCCCTTGAGGTCCGGTCGGGCCAGGAATCCCTTGAATGCCTTGAATGCCAGGAATCCCTTGAATACCAGGAATCCCTTGAATTCCAGTGACCCCCGTTATTCCAGTGGGTCCAATAGGGCCTTGAATGCCAGGAACGCCTTGGATGCCTTGGATACCTTGAATTCCAGAAGGTCCAGTTGGACCAATAGATCCAGAAATCCCAGGAATCCCTTGAGGTCCAGAAATACCTTGAGGTCCAGTAGGTCCCAGGTTACCTTGAGGTCCGGTAGCTCCAGTAGGTCCCCGAGGTCCACCTGAAGGTCCGGTAGCTCCAGTAGGTCCCGAAGGTCCAGTAGCACCGGTTAATCCAGTAGGCCCTATTTGAGGTAAAGGAAAGGGTATGTGACAACAATGCTTTTTAAATTTACTCATTTTTACACCTCCCTTATAAATTAACTATCAATTTATATTTATACTTTAACAACTTATGAGTAAACAGACACAGGGGTGTAAGGAAAAAACCTATGAAAATTACATAATAGGTTTTAAGAGCAAGCCTCTGTTTTAAATTCCATACCAAAAAGAGCACCATATATAAGTGCTCTTCTGACTAAAACTCTTAATGAAAAAGAGTATGTGATACCAAATGTAATTTTTTTATGGACGTGAAGTATTTGAACAAAAACGCTATTTGAATCGAAAGGGAGAATGAAAATGAATACAGTGACTATTAACTTTGGACCAGGTACAGCAGCATGGAAAGATATGCAGGAGGTCGCTAAAGTTTTGCAAGAAAAGGGTTACTCGGTTGAGCCGAAAGAAGGCATCGGAATGGTGAAGTTAACTAAGGATATTTATGATGAACCTACGATACGAAAAATAGGGGACTTAAAAGTTGGAGATCAGGTTATGTATCAAGATGAAGTTGAAACAATTCATTCAATAATTCGAGATGAGTATGGGGAATATGATGTTCAAATTGGATGCTATCATGAAAAGTTTTGTCAAACATCCGAATTTGAGGTAATTGAGTAGAAAACTAAACAAAAACTTCATTTTAAACAACAAAGCAGCTAGCCGAAATAGCTAACTGCTTCGTTGTACAATTTTAGAAGTTACAATCGATACGGATATATGTTGTAACAAAAAGTTACAACTATAGTATAAACAAATATCAAAATATTATGCAGGTAAGAAAACTAAACAAAAGTTTCATTCTGTAGAAATAAGGAAACTAAAAAGAGCACCATGCATCAGTGCTTTTTAAGATAGGAGGTAACACTTTGAGCTGGATGGTGAGGTTAAAAATATATGATGTAGAAAAGGAATAAGACCTAAATTTTATTATTAACTCAATATAAAAGAGCAATTAGCTTTTGCTAATTGCTCGGCCCAAGGTAATAGACATAGAGTGGGTATTAGTAAAATTGGCTATTCACGAGCCTGTTTACAGTGTAACCAAGATTTTTAAATGTATTCCCTCTTTAAAAACCTTATTCAAACAGTGGTATTTAAAGAGGGAGTGGAGTATTGAAAAAGAATACTTTCCCTTTATACATGAAATGATTTTTTAATTCTCAATAATATATGAGTGTTAAGACAAAAATGTGTAATTAAAAGAGCAGCTAGCAAAAGC
>NZ_JBEUTW010000416.1:0-2420 GCF_040492675.1 Bacillus sp. AP50 | reverse complement strand
CGGTAAAATGATGTTTGAATTTGTGGGGAGTGTTATAGCTTTAATTTTATTTTTATTTTCTTATATGCATTTAAAAAAGATTCGTCAATATGATACGAGTACATATTTTGATGGGATGGATGGTATCCATGCTTCGATAACACATGATAGTGGTGGGGAGATGTAAAGGTATATAACTTTATTTTCTTGCGTGGTATGATGTTTAGAACTAGTGCATAATAGAGTTCATAAGTGATGAATGGAGAGTGAAAAGAATGAAGATTTCTTTTATTCGTCATGGTTGTTTAAGTCGTATAAGAGAACCGATGACAATTAATTCATTTCACGAATGGATGAAACAGTATGATTCCGAGTCAATGATACAAAAAGCTAAAATGCCGATAGAAACAATAGAGGCAATTGAAGCAGCGAAATTTGTCTTAACAAGTGATCAAAGGCGTGCTGTACAATCAGCAGCTGAATTGACGGATTCTTTATCTTTTATGCAAAATTCTCTTTTTAGAGAAGCTGAAGTTCCTTCATGCTTTTTTGCTCCGAAGTGGTTGAAATGCACAATTAAGGTATGGATGTTCATTGGACGAACATTATGGATACTTGGCTACCATAAAGATGTTGAGTCTTATAAGGAAGTAAGAGAGAGGGTAAGGCAAGCGGCTTACCTGTTACATCGTTATGCTCTCGTACATGGAAGTATAGCTCTTGTAGGTCATAATTATGTGAATGTAATGATTGGTGCCGAACTGAGAGCGATGGGATGGTCTGGTTCTCCTATTTTGCACAGAGAGCCATGGGGATGTACAACATATACGTTTCACGAGGCGATGGATGGAAATATATTAAATACAAATTTAACATAAAAGCACACGATTTATATAAATCGTGTGCTTTCTTTTTAAGATATAGAAATTTTGACGTTTAATGGTTTTACGAGATGAGCATAAGGTTCCCCTACTAGCATAACAATTTCATCTTTTTTATAACCTAACTTTTCGTATAGTGAATAGGCGCGTTTGTTTTCTAAATTAACAAGTAAAGCGATTTTTTTATGCCCTTTTTCAGTTGCATAGATTTCGGCAGCTTCAATTAATTTAGAACCTATCCCTTTTCCGCCGTGTGCACTTGAAACTGATAATGTATCAATGTAATACTCATCAAGCTCAGCTTCTTTTTCTAACGTAATTGATTCATCTTTATGTAATGCTCTTAAGTGATGTACAATTGGTGCGTCAAGCTGTGTTGCTTCACTACCGTGATAAGCGACAATAATTCCAACTGCACTCTCGTCTTGTTCATAGACAAAACAGTTTTCGTAGCTCAGACGGTTATTTTCTTTTGAGAACCATGTCTCAAGTCCTAGTAATACTTCTGCTTCAACTGTGCTACCTGTGATTTTTTCAGCAATTTCATGCAGAGCATTATACAATAAAGGAGCTATTGCCATTGCATCTGTCTTTTTTGCTTTCCGAATCATAGTATCCCTCCTAGTTCTATTTGTATATTGTAGCATAGTGGTATGGAACTTTGCATAATTGAATGCCGAAATGTTTGATATAGAGAAGTAGCTATGTTAGTATATGATATTTAGTGGACATATAGTAAAACAATATTGTTTGCGAAATAACGAAAATAAAATCATGGCATAACAACGAGATAAAGTGAAACGTTAATCAGTAAGATTTTTTGTTCATTCTACGACTGATTAGTAGTCAACACCAATCGGACTACCTGCAAATAGCGGGATAAATTTACAGTTGTTGACCTATAGAATATAAGATAAAATAAAATATTGCAGAGAGGTGAAATACATGGATAAAGAATTAGCAAATACAATTTTAGATCAGCTAAAAAATGGTGAAATAAAGGAGTATGTTGTTACGAAAGATGTATTTTATACGTTCAGAGAAGTTGTTGTAAATAGAGAAGACTTTAAGCATTTCATTGGTAACGCACAGCGAGGCGGGCAAGTGATTTATACATATTCAGAAACGCCACGTTCATAAAGGAGAATTTTGATCAGCAGGGCATCTCTCACTGATTAGTAGCCTTCACCAAACGGACGTTTCATGCGGGATAAATAAAAGATAAAGGAGAGGGGAATTATGGGCGATTTTAAACAAGGCATTTTACCACATTGGGATTATATGTGGAAAGATAGAGCCGGCAATCGATTTATGGGAATGGTTATGTATCCAGAGAAACGAAAATGTTCAGCAAAAATGCTTCAGAAAATAAAAAGAGCATATGAAGAAGCAATAGAAATTAAAGTAACTGTACAAGTTCAACATACATATCAGTACGTAGAAGGACTGATTGTATACTTTGATGAAGAGGCTCCTGTATGTACAATGCTTGATAAAGATGAAAATCCACATCATATATTTGTAAAAGATATTTTGCGCATTGAGTACTCTGAATAAACT
>NZ_JBEUTW010000415.1:0-2528 GCF_040492675.1 Bacillus sp. AP50 | reverse complement strand
ATATTAAATAGAATGTCGAATTTTCATGCGATATATAAGAAATTTGAAAAAAACATTGCAAAAACACTGTGTTTAATGATAAAGTTCACATGAAGTTCACACGGATTTCACTTTGTTCATTTAAAATGAACTCTGTGTGAAAAATAAAACTCTTGCTAAAAAATGGAACTGGATGAATATTTTACTTTGATAATATTGTAAAGTATTAAAGTTTTAGTTTTTTTTAAGAGGATAGTAGGGAAAGGAAGTAAAGACAACTTATGAAAAAAGTAATTGCAGGTTTAGCAGCAGCTTCTGTAGCTGGCGTTGCAGTTCCAGGAATGGATTCTGCTCATGCACAAGTTTCAAATGAAGCGCTAAAAGAAATTAATGGACAAACTCAAACTCAAACTCAAACTCAAACGACTGTAACTGAAACAAAAACTGTAGAAACAACTTCTGAATTAAAATACACAGTAACTGCTGATGTATTAAATGTTCGTTCAGGTGCTGGTACAGGACATAACGTTATTTCTAAAGTAAAATCAGGCCAAGTGCTACAAGTAGTTGGACAAGAAAATGGTTGGTTCAAAGTAAACGTAAATGGTCAAACAGGTTATGTAAGTGGTGACTTCGTAACGACTGGTGGCAAAACAGGAACGACTGTTCAACAAGGAACAGGTACTTACACAGTAAACGTTTCTTCACTTAACGTACGTACAGGCCCAAGTACATCTCATACAGTATTAGGTTCTGTAAACAAAGGTAAAACAGTACAAGTTGTAGGTGAAGTACAAGATTGGTTTAAAATCAACTTCAATGGTGGAACTGGATACGTAAGCAAAGACTTCGTAACAAAAGGTGGTTCTGCTGTATCTAACGAAACACAACAACCAACTACAAACAACAATACTACAACAGTTCAAACTGGTGGTTCTTATGTTGTTAACACTGGTGCTTTAAAAGTACGTACAGGCCCAGCTACATACAACGCTGTAATCGGTGGAGTAACAAATGGTAAAGTATTAAACGTTACTGGTGCTGAAAATGGTTGGTACAAAATTAACCATAACGGCCGCACAGGTTACGTAAGTGCAGACTTCGTTAAGTTTGTAAAAGGCGGAGTAAACAACGTTACAAATAACAATAATGTTACAAATAACGTTCAACAACCAGGTAAAGACGTACAAAAACCAACAACAGGTGGAGATACATCTTCAATCGCTGGATTCGCTAGATCTTTAAATGGTTCACCATACAGAACTGCTGGTACAACACCTGCTGGTTTTGACTGCAGTGGATTCATTCACTACGTATTAAATCAAACTGGTCATAAAGGCGCTCGTCAAACAGTTGCTGGATACTGGAGCTCTAAAACAAAAACTAGCAATCCACAACCAGGTGATTTAGTATACTTCCAAAATACTTATAAATCAGGTCCTTCTCACATGGGTGTTTACTTAGGAAACGGTCAGTTCATTAGTGCAGAAACAGATGCAACTGGTGTACGTATTAGTTCTGTAAGTAACTCTTACTGGAGCAAGCACCTATTAGGTTACACAAAAGCATACTAAGAAAAAGTAGTTTTATATACTTTTCGTATAGAGAAAAGGCTTTCCAAGGAAACTTGGGAAGCCTTTTTATAGTTGAATAAATTGGAAGTTTAATAGTTTTTATTTTAACTTTCCATTTAAAAATCGATCATATAAGTCATGGAAATAGTTAGGACGAAATAAGTTCGCTGCATGTCCCGCTAACGGTATTTCCTTATATAGAACGTTAGGCAAAATAGATTTCAAATCAAATAGACAAGATTTATAGAGATGATCATGCTCTCCCATTACCCATAGTATAGGGTGAGGAAGTGATTTTAATTTAGATTTTAAATCGAATTCTAACCGATGTCGTAATGACTGGGCAATTATGGATGAATGTAATTGTAATCCGAAACGGTAGTAAATATTTCTTGAAATGACTGCGAACGGATTTGCTTTTAATATACCGCTTGGAAAAATAGTATTTGCGTATTGAGAGAGCCATTTAGAGTATTCATCTCCTCGCTTCTCCCAAAAATTTTGAAATACATTATATAAACGAGAAGGGTTATTGTAATGTCCTCCAATATGACAAATACTTAATACTTTTTCTGGATGCATTTGTGCAAAAATTGTAGAGATGTAACAGCCGTAACTTAGCGCACAAATATGTGCTTTTTTAATACCTTCTTGTTCATATAAGTTTAATAATTGATCTACGAGGCGCTGTAATGAAAAGTCGATTGCTTCTCCTTTATCATCACCGTGACCTAATAAGTCATAAGTTATAATGTTGTAGGAGGCAGAAAATCGTTTTTGCTCTTTTTTGAAGGCGCGACGATTACCAACTAATCCATGAATAAAAATAATTGTTTCCTTTTCAGAATGTATATTTGTTTGCAAAAAGGATACTCCTTTCACTAACTGGAGATTTATATCGTGTTTTAAATTATTTATCTATAATTTACATAGAATAATATTAAGTACCAGGTAATAATATCAGATGTTTATATC
>NZ_JBEUTW010000414.1:0-9454 GCF_040492675.1 Bacillus sp. AP50 | reverse complement strand
ACTTTAAAACAGAGCTAACCTTTTACGCATATAAAAAAACAAAATATCTGTGCAAATTACAGCGGTGAATAAGTTTATAGACTGCAAAAAAACAAGAAAAAGCAAAACACTAAGTGCTTTGCTCCTTATAAAATTCCTTTTAACTTTTCACCAATTAACCTCGCTACATACTCATAGCCTTCTGGTCCAAAGTGTAATCCATCTTTTTCACCATTTTCTACAAATCTTTTATAATCCCGTTCTTGAATCATTTCAGCGAATACGTTTAGAAAATAACTTCCTGTTTCCCTCGCCACTTTCTCCACCACGTCTGCATACTGACCAAGCACTCTATTTGTTCTATTACGCTGTCTTTCTTCATCAACTGGTGCAGGACTAATCAGTAGTACTTTATCTGATGAAATATGGTTCACAATCTTCTCTAAGTTTTCTTTATATGCTTGTAATGACACTTGAGAAAAAGAAACTGCATCATTCGTACCAAGAAAAACTGTTACGAAATCTGGTTTATATGATATTACATCTTCTTCAATCCTATTTAACGCATCGAATGTATTATCCCCTGGAACACCTGCATTCACTACTTTCCACTTCGGAAACATCTCTTGCAAACGTGGTGTTAATCTCGGCATTCCATCAAAAAATGTTTCATCAGCTGTAATACTATCTCCAAAGCATACTAACGTTTTCATTAAGCTACTCTCCTTTTACGTATGAAACAACTTTCCTTCTATTGCTTTTATATATCTTTCAGCAGAACGTTCAACTGCCTCATCTGCATTTTCTTTTACTACTCGATGAAAAGCATTGTATAAACGATTAAACTGTAACGGCTTCACTCGGTTCACCATTTCTTCCACTTTTCTCGCTGGTAATGGAATTAAGTTTGGATAGCTATACATAAAACTTACCCACCGCTCATCCGCTACAACTTGAATAATATCACCTGTTAACAAAATCCCTTTTCCATCATTACCTTCTTCCCAATGCAATACAGAACCACCACTAAAATGTCCTCCAAGACGATGTACAGTAATCCCATCCGCTAATTGTAAAGACTCACCAGACCAATAAATAATACGACTACTTGGGCGCATCACCCATTCTTTATCATCTTCGTGTATATAAATTGGTACATCAAATGTCTCTGCCCATTCTACTTGCGTTGAATAATAATGAGGATGAGACAATGCAATCGCATCTAATCCACCAAGCTCTTTTATTTTCGCAATTGTCGTTTCATCTAAATACGTAATACAGTCCCATAGTAAACGATATGACTCTGTTTTCACTATAAATGCCGTTTGACCGATCGCAAATCCTGGTTTTGTCGTAATACTATAAAGTCCATTTTCCTCTTCGATTATTACATTTTTATATGTATCATCTGTTTGCAAATTTTCTAAAGTCGTCCAAGACTGCCCTTTCGGATTCACATATTGCCTCTCTTCATCACAAATATGACAACTCACCAGTTCCTCTACACTCGCTGCATACTGCACACCGCACGTTGTACAAACGTAATTTTTCATCATAATTCCCCCTATCCCTATATTTTTATTAAACTGATTTTTGTTGATAATAATCTACTTTTTTATTTTCAATTAATAAACTTATAAAAGTAAGTAAATAGGCAACTGTAACTGACAATGGAATTACAGTAAATCCTTTTTGGCTTCTGCAACATTCATCTCACTATCTCCCCCAAAATATTTGTACTATAAAGTCACCTCAACCTCGTCCATCCAATAACGCCAAGCTTCTAAATAATCTTCTAAATCTTTCGGGTGGCGCCGTAAACATGTATCTATACGCAAATATAATCCTATGACTGTTTCTTCATATAAATCACGGTCATTTTTATGAAATACACATTGTTTCATCGCATAACCAATCGTTTCTTTTGTTAAATCTTCCGGAGTTGAACAGAACGCATAAATTAAATCATATATAGGATCTCCTAACACTGGTAAAGGATCAATTACACCATACAGATCATTCTCTTGAAATATAAAATTATGAAATCCAAGATCACCATGCAATAAAAATGGCTGATTTATTCCAGTCCCCCTACTTGGACTATTTGCTAACTTAAAAACCGTTCTATACTCTTCCTCACTTATGTAACGTCTTACATTTTCATGAGCTTCCATCACATTTGTCGTTAAAAATTCATTCCAAGATTGAACTGGGCTTTCTTTCCATCCCCAGCCATCAACCTCTGTAGCTACTTCATACTTATTGATAACTTCCTTTACAAGTTTACTAAGAACACTCCGTTTATGGCCTAGTTTGCAAGAAGTTGTGCCCTCAAGGAATGAGTAAACAATATAGCGATTTAAAGGTTCCTTATATAAAAGCTTTGGAAATAATTCGTCCTTTTTATAAAACTGAAGAAAATAAGCTTCTTCACGTATGACATCCGATTCATTCAACTTTATAACGTATTGTTCATCTAACAAATATATAGTACTTGTCGTTCCCCCGTTTAATGCTTTTACGCTATTTGGATAATGTGAAATAACTTTTTCCTTAACTAGTTGTGCAGTGATTATTGAAATGTCCATTCTCTCACCCTTCAACTCCGAATATTTCCTTAATTCAAAAGACAACTTTACTATTATTTGACAAACATAAGGGAATTCCTCCTAAAAATCTTAATATAACAAAAGATAATTTTATTTCATTTCAACTGCTTCCTTCAATATTCCATCATAAAGTTCATTCCATTTGGTAATGCGATGTGATTTCTTCACTCCAAATGATCTTCATTTAATCTAGTAATTTCTATTGAATTATCTCTTTCTTTTAACTTAAGAACCAAACTTTCTACACCAAACACTTCTGTAAACGTATGACTGCCTACAATTAAATTAATTCCTTTAAATTTCGCATGTTGCACTGTATATAATGTTTTTTCACCTGTTATGTACGTGTCACATCCTTTTTCTAATGCACGTTCAATCAAATTTGTATTGTTTCCTGCACCGGTTAAGATCGCAATCCGTTTTACTGGTTTATCGTGATTTCTCCAGCTCTTCACTTTCTCTTCCATTTTTTCTTCAAGTTTTCCAACTAAGTTTGAAAAAGGAATCGCTTCTTTATATTCTCCTATTCCCGGTAGTTCTTCTTCCTCATAGGTTGAATATTCCAGTATTGTATCTATCCCAATTTCGTTAAATAACGATGTACACGTGCCAAACTTTACAAAATCTAACGGCAAATGAATCCAAAAATGATTCATTTCATATTGCTTCAATTTCTCAATACAAGCCTCTTCCATACCAAATAAAAAACTCCACGGCGCATGATGTGTAACTATCATATCGACTCCATTTCGATACGCTTCTTCAATAGTTTCTAACGTTAAATTTGTTGTGTAACCGATTTTGTGAAATTCATCTTTACTTATATAAGTAAAACCATATTCATCATCGCCATATTTATGAAGATGCTCTCCAAATAGTGATGTTATATGTTCATTAAACTGCTTTATATTCATTTTTATTTCTCCTTTCATTTACTTTTATATTTCATAAATAAGGAAATACTAAATTACAACGTTACATACATATAGGAGGACAATATGAAACCTGAATTTTTAAAAGCTGTACATGATGCAATCGGAAATGTCGAACACATTCATATAGAGGAAAGCGGTGCTGACAGCTTACTTATTCATCATGATGATGCACAGCAGTTACAACAAGTTGCTAAGGCGTTAGAAAATAATAATTTCCGCTCCGCTTTAAGAACAACTGGAAATGCTTCGTACATTGAAGTATTGAACAGATAATGAAAGTCCGGATGTATTCCGGACTTTCTTTTTATCCCGCTATTCACCGGGCAGTAAGACCCCACTGATTAAATTTTCACTTTATATTGAAACTTCAAACTCTTTCACATACACCGCTGTTCCAGCAATATCTATTTGTAACTTTTCGTTTTCTATCCCTTTCGTTACATAAACAGTTACACGACCATCTTTATTTATTTCCTGTCCTTGCTCAACGATTAAACCCAATTCATGTTCAAAACCTTTCTCTAAATACTCCACATAATACGCTCCCATTACACCTGAAGCTGTTCCTGTCACTGGATCTTCAATCGTCCCAGCGTAAGCTGATGAAAAATGACGGCCGTGCATTTGTGCTAGTTCATCATAAGTTTCTAGACAAATTGGGTGAATAGAAGCATTAGGTATTTCTTTTAATACTGATGGAAATGCAGCATTATTAGGTTTCATTCTCTCACATGCATTAAGTTTTTTAATCGGTACAATTACAGTCCAATTACCGGTACTTCCATATACAATCGGTAAACTTACATCTAAATCATTTACTTCTAAACCGATACTATGAGCTAATTCTTCTGTTGAACCTGTAAATTCTTTAAACTGAGGTGCTGCCTGTCTCATTTTAATAAAGGTTTCTCCATTTTCATTTACACCTATTTGTATCGGTAAAATCCCAGCCTTCGTTTCAATCGTAAGGTTACTTTTCTCTTCTAATAAACCTTTTTCGCGCAAGGCAAATATCGTCCCTACTGTCCCATGACCACATAAATCCATTTCAAAACCAGGTGTAAAATAGCGCATTCTTATATCTCCTACTTCTGAGGAAAGAACAAAAGTTGTTTCGTTATATCCAACTTTTTCAGCAATAATTTGCATTTCCTCTTCCGTTAATCCATCTGCTTCTAATACAATACCTGCTGGATTTCCCTTATTTGGTTTATTCGTAAATGCGTCGTAATGAAATACGTTTATAGTCTTCATTTTCTTTTCCCCTTATTTGTCCATTTCTTTATTTTTATAATCAATAAGAAAATCGATCTAACCAACTTTCATAATCAGCTTTTTGAAAAGGACGGATAATAAGTCTATCCGTCTCTACTTCTAATAACGATAGCTTCATTTAATTTCATCCCTCGAAATATTAATTGAATTTTCTTTATTATCTTACACAAAATACAAAATCTAGTAAATCATTATGTTTTTGATACATAAAAACCCAGTCATGCTTTATACATAACTGGGTTCTCCATCGTTTCATAATTTTCTATTTCACAAGAACTGCATCTCGTAATTCCCTCTTCAACACTTTTCCTAAAGCGTTTTTCGGTAACTCATCTATGAATACTACTTCTGGTATTTTATAGCTTGCTAATTTCTCTTTACAATACTGAAGAATACTTTCTTCTGTTAATGTTGTTTCGCCATCCTTCACAATGTAAGCTCTTGGAACCTCTCCCCAAAAGTCATCTGGAACTCCAACTACTGCAACTTCTAAAACACCATGTATTTCATGAATAACATCTTCTACTTGATCTGGATATACGTTGTCACCACCGCGTATAATAACGTCTTTATATCTTCCCATAATATGCAGGAATCCATCATCATCTATCATGCCAGCATCACCCATGTTAAACCAGTTATCTTTTACTACCTTCTTTGTCGCCTTTTCATTATTCCAATATCCTTTAAACATGTATGGACTTTTCACATGAATCTCTCCAACTTCATTTGTTGTTAGTTCATGTCCTGTTTCCGGATGAACAATTTTCACCTCTACATTTTTCAAGGTCTTTCCTACAGAAGACATCTTTTCTTTTCCCATCATTGGATGCCATGAGGTTACAACCCAACCTTCTGTACTACCATAGCCTTGCACCATATATATGCCTTTTTCCATATATTTTTGAATGAGTGTTTCTGGCACTTTTGTACCACCGCTTTGTGCTACTTTAAAGGTTGAAATGTTACGTTCTTTTTTATTTAGTTCATCAAGCATGTAACTATAAACGGCTGGGAAAGCAAGCATCGTAGTAATTTTCTCTTCTTCAATCTTATCCCAAATAAGAGCAGGATTCGAATCAGCTAAGAAGATCATCGTAACGCCATGATAAATACAATTTAAAATAGAAAGCACGCCACTCATATGAAACAATGGATGCACAGATAAAAAGCGTTCACCTGCTGGGATCTCTCTTTGTCCCGCAATTTCAGCAAAATAATGATGTAAGTTTTTATGTCCAATTACACATGCTTTTGCCTGTCCAGTCGTTCCTGATGTAAACAAGTAAATGGCATCGTCTTCTTCATGAACTTCTACGTTCGGTTCTGTCGTTGGCTGTTTTTGCAACTCTAATTCAAATGAACCAAAGTCTTCTTTTGTTGTTTGAATTACATAAGGAATTTCTTTAACAGCATCAACCTTTAATAACACTTCATTAAATTCTTCATCAATAACTAACACTTTTAATTTCGCTTCTTTTACAATCGTTTCTAATTCATAAACAGTCAGCTGATGATTTAGCGGAATAAATACCGCTCCAATTTTTAAACTTGCCATCATAACGCTTGGAAATGGGTGATTATTTTTGCATAGTATTCCTATACGATCTCCTCTTTGCACACCATTATGTAACAAATAATGTGCAAACTGATTTACTCGTTCATTATATTGCTGAAACGAATATCTTTTCTTCCCCCCTACAAGCGCTTCCAAATTTGGTGATTGCATTGCTCTCTTTTGTAATAATTGTCGCATCGTTCTCAAGTAAAACTCCCCTTTATATATGTTAGGTTTTTTATTTTACCAGATTAACTATTAATTTACTAAAAATTACACTTAGTGAATATAAGAAGAATATAAAATATCCATTTACTTTACAAGTAAATGGATATTTCCCATTATATATTAGAATACTTCTTGTTCATCACATATTGCACATACTCAGGTGCACTTTTATCAATCTCTTCATCGCTTAGTTTATATTCTGCACCATATAAATAAAAGGAAGGTATAAATTCCATACCTGTGTATAAGCATGTAGCTTGGAATGGTTTCGTCAACTCATCCATTGTAATTCCACTATTTTCATAGTCTTTTTCTAATCCACCTATAGAAATAGCTACACCAAATTCTTTCCCCTTCACTTTATCTCCTTTAGATCCGTACGCAAATCCATATGTTAATACATCATCGAACCATTTTTTTAATAATGGTGGTGAGCTGTACCAGTAAAGCGGAAATTGAAATATATATCTGTCATGTTCTACTAATAACTTTTGCTCTTCTTCAATATTAAACTCCCAATTCGGTGCCACTTTATACAATTCATGCACCGTAATTTCATCCGAATATTTCTCAAGTTCTTCAATCCATCTTTTATTAATTTTTGATTTTTCAATATCAGGATGTGCTACAATTACAAGTGTTTTCATCTTTTTTCATCCCCTTTATAAATTATTCAACCCTTTACGTATTAGTATGAATGAGTCACATATAATTGAAAAGTACGTACTTTAAAGTGCTATAGGAACCTTAAAGTACCTGTGGAGGTGTTATATGAATCAAAATGATAATTGCCCAATTGCAACAACACTCGATGTAATCGGTGGAAAATGGAAAGTTCATATTTTATGTATTTTGTCAGATGGAAAAATGCGAACAAATGAAATTAAACGAGAAATCCCAAACATTACACAAAAGGTTCTTACACAACAACTTCGGCAACTTGAAGCTGATGGGATTATCTATCGTACGGTATATCAAGAAGTTCCACCAAAGGTTGAGTACACACTAAGTGAATACGGAAAATCTTTAATGCAAATAATGGATAATCTGTTTGAATGGGGAAAAGATCATCAGATTAAAAGATTACATGACTAAAAAAGCACTATATACTTTGTTTCATCCTCTACGTTCATATTTTTTATTTCTATAAAGTTTATTTTCATCATTTTTTAGCTAACTTGTTTTCTTAGATTGATGGACGTGACCCCACATCCATCAATCTAAAAAGATACAATTAGAAAAATGAGATTTCTATAAAGTTTCGCATATAAACACTACTTCCGCCTTATTAAACGCTCGCTCTACTTTTTCTAATCTCAATTGTACGTAAGCTATAAAGAAGCACCCCTAAACCGAGAATTTTTTCATTATTAGACACATTAGAACCTAAGGTAATAGTAGGTACATTTAAACCCATAAACCTTTCACTCCATTCTATAGGCATATATCCCTGCTTACCAATTGCTAATGTACGTCCGTCTATTGTACGGAGAGTACTTTGAATAAAATCAAACTCAACTTCTACATCTGACAATTTTGTGGCTTTATCTGTCATCAAAGTACCTCGTATCATAGTAAATCCTTGTATCATTTTTTCTTTAAACATACCAATTTGGTTATAATTCGAGTCATAAATTACCCAATCATATCCGTCCACTTCAGTATGAAAATAAGCTAGAATTTCCCCGCTACTCGTTTCTAATCCGTAAACATCTTTATTATGTAAAAAAGGTATTACTGAAAAAAGAATATTTGATGAAACCATCTTTGTTCCTGCTATATACTTACCATCAGGATGATATAAACCAAATTGCTTGTTTCGTTTTGGTAATTCTAATACAACTAAAGTATCAACATCCCAAAATGTTGCATTACTTTTTATCATATTCTTTTGTATCAACTTTCCTTTTCTTAACTGCCAAAATCCAATTCCCAAAAAGATAGAAGCAGCGATAACAAAAAATATAAACTGCCCCCAATTAATATGTCCCCAATCTTCATATACAGCGCATAAAGCAAGAATAAAAATACCCGTCCCAATTAACAGTTTCATCTTTCCTTTTCGCTTATAGTAATCAAATAATTCCATTTCTATATCCCCCTTATTTCTGTTCCCCAACTATTAATATATCAAAAACATAGAATGCCCTCTATTCAAAAATATAAGTTCTTCCACTGTCCAGTTCATTGGAAACAAAGTGATAGTCGACCTTTTGAGCTCAAACCCCTGAGAAAGAATAAAAGCGAAATCAATATTTTTGTATTTTAGAGATAATACCCTTTCACCATCAAGCTAATAAAAAGATACTCCTTAAAAATAAAAAACGCTATTCTCTCTGTAAAATCATAGAAAAGAATAGCGCTTTTTATTTTGAAATAGAAATCATCATTTAAACTAAACATGCTAATATTGATTTTGTGCGATTGTCAGTTACCTCATAATAAATTTCTAATCCTTTCCGAGTACCTGTAACCATTTTAGCAGCTTTTAGTTTAGATAAATGTTGACTAATTGTACTTTGAGGCATTTGTAAATCCCCATACATTGTTGTTACATTAGTAGGACCTTTTGCAAGCATTATTTTTACTAAAGATAGACGAACTGGATGCGCCAATACCTTTAACACCTCAGCGATTTCTTGAAACATTTCTTTTTTTTCTTTCATCTTATTTCTCCCCTTTTATATACATATTTATGTTATCCATATATATAATTCGGAGGTATATGCGTTTTTGTGTCCGTCATTTTAAAAAAATATAAAAAAACTTTAATCCGAAACTAAAGGATTAGCTTAACATAATGTCTCACCATTAATGATGAATAGGAATCTCATTATGGAAGCAGCAGTTTTTATACTACAACTCTACAT
>NZ_JBEUTW010000413.1:0-4354 GCF_040492675.1 Bacillus sp. AP50 | reverse complement strand
GCTAATATGTTTGTTTACCTTTTTCTATTTCAAATCAACAGCAAAATATCGTTGAATAAAAACAGCATGAATAAGTATTTTGTTATTCATTTCTCTTTTTCATATAATCTTTTTCACATTGCAACGGCTTAAATTTCACTTTTTTCCCTTTCTTCTTTTTCGTTTTTATAACGAGCCATTCCCCTTTTTCAACGTCTAGTTTTAGGCTTTTCATTACATTGATATTATCTTTTTCTTTATAAAGTAAAAATGCTTCTTGCGCCCTCACAAATAGGCTGGGCTGTTCGCTAAATCCACCACTGTCATAAATTTTAGTTAGCGAAGTATAATAAGAATCATTTTCCTTTCCACCATACATCAAATGAGCAGCCTCCAGATCTCTTTTACTTACTTCCCAAAAACTATGTTCATCAATATTTAAATTAAATGTGGATTTAATGTCCTGTATTATATTCTTCACATACTTTTCATCTCTAACTTTTCTTTCTTCGAGACAATCCGAAGATAACTCTGGTGCATCTGATTGGGAATGTACAACGTGTTGTATCGATACACACAGAATAAATACGCTTAAAATGTAAAATATTTTTTTCATATTTACATATCACCTCAAATGATTTAGATACTATATCATTTGAGGCTTACAATATTCTTATGCTAATAATAAGAAAGATCCTATAAAATAAAATTTTTATAGGATCTTTCCTTTTAATATTGCTTTATCAAATTCACGGGCGGGGCAACTACCTTACTACTTTTCACATCATATAATCCTATAGGTGTTACTCGTATAAAAGGCAAGTGCGTCGCAGAAAAGAATAAAATTGTAAATGCTGGATCATCATACGCGTAGCCACGCTCTTGTAGTAATTTCACCATCTGTTTCTCTTCCTGTATTAATTCTCTCATTTTTAAATTAGACATAATCCCGAGCAATGGTAATGCTATTTCGTGTAACACTTCATTGTTTTCTACTATGACCATTCCACCACCGAGCTCTTTTACTCTACGAAAAGCTGTAAGCATATCTTCTTTTCTTTTTCCGATAAGAATGATGTCACCTGTACCAGAATAAGAGCTAGCAAGCCCACCTAGTTCTTTTGCAAAACCTTTGACAGCTATATTCACTTGCCAACTGCCATCACGAGCAATCATCATAAGGAAACATTCATCATGATCTGTGGACAATTCATCACAGTCTATATTGATTTCACTAGTGTATGGTTTTGTAATAACGTTATTTAATAAGTGTATCCCCGTTTTATTAGAGAAAATCATATCCTCTTTTTCTATTGACCAATCTAATGATAATTGAGTTACTTTATGTTTACTCCAGTCTATATGTAATGCCTCATGTGTATTTACACCGTCACGCTTCACCCATTTCCCCTTTGCAAGGACACTAATTGGTACTGGGTTTTCTTTACTTTCTAAAATATTGATATTAGCAATTCTACCTGTCGCAATCGAACCATGTACATGTTCCATATTATAATAACGAGCAATATTATAACTTGCCATATCGTATGCATCTATTACTGGCACTCCTTGTTTTATCGCGGTAGAAATCATAACGTTTGTCATTCCATTCTCATAAAACGAAGGATGTGAGCCGTCTGTTGTAAAAAAGAATCTATCAAACTGCTTTACGCCTAGTTCCAACAATTCTTTCAGTAAAACTTCTAAATCTGGGCGGATTGAAGAATTTCTTAGGGAAACAGTGTAACCTTGCATAAGACGAGTGAAAGCTTCCTGCCCTGTCATCGCTTCATGATCACAATCTGTACCTAACAGTTTTAACTTCGCTAAAGTCGTTTCAGATGCACCTGGAAAATGTCCTTCTACTTTCTTCTGCAATCGCTTCGTTTCCTGCATCCAAGTTAACATTTCATCATCGCCATGTAATAGTTTTGGCCACGCTGTTAGTTCGCCGCCTTGAAGAACTGCTTTATGCTTAAGCCATTCTATTATTTCTTCACGATTAAATAAAGTTTCCCCGTTTTGCAATTCAGTTTGTCCATCAAAACGACACCACCAATACATACTTGCTGGAATCTTTTCAAATTCATCTAATAAACGAAATGCTTCTTCACGTTGTAATGTGAAAAATAAAGTTAAATTATCATTAATAAAAGTTGTTGTCCCAAACTGCATCGCATGATTCGCTAAAGTTTCAGGATTATATAATTGATATGGATGTGCATGAGGTTCTATGTAACTTGGAACTACATACTTTCCATCACAATCAATGACTTCACATTCATGCAGTTGCACTGGCAGCTTTTCCCCTACATAAACAATCCGGTCATCATAGATCCAAATATTTGCTTGCATCCACTCGCGCATATAGGAATTTAAATAAGTTGCGTTCTTACATAAAATGTGCGGACTTCTTTTACCATCTATTACTTCAACATGCTCTCGTAATTGTTTATTACTCCATTTATAATGATTTTCCCCCATTGTATTCAACTCCAAATCAACTCATAATTATTTTGATTAAAACGAGAAATACTTAACTAACTAAAGTATTTTCCATTCATAACTCCCCAATTGGCGCCCCTATATCCTTCATTATATTTAATAATTTTAAAAATAACAATTTTCAGAACTACATACCTTTTTTATCCAAAATAAAAAGAATGTCATGTAACTGACATCCTTTTTATTTTTATCGTAAGCATTAAGATTGATTTTCACTTTGAAATACACTTGATGCCATATCATAAATGCAACTACTGTCCATAGTTGCGAACTTAAAAAAGCACCTCTTTTAAATATAACTATAACAAAATTCCATTCACTTTCTTTTCATCTATTTATTAAATTCAATTTGCATCATTTTATTAAACTGCGGAACAATATCGACCCCACCTATAGAGTTGAGACTGATAGCCAATGTATGTTTGCCTCCAATTACTCCCCCAGCAAAAGTTGTAAATCCAGGAATTCCTCCTCCATGCCCCCAAACTGAAACACCGTTTGGAAGTTTAGTCTCATAGATTCCAAGACCGTATGCGTCACCAACCCCTTTTCCTTCTATAGGAATTGTAGTAAGCATTTCTTTTAGCTCGCGCTCCTTCAGTAACTTACCACCGAGTAAAGATGAAAAGAACTTATTTAAATCATCCGCATTAGAAATCATATCTCCAGCTGCATTAGCTAAACTCGGATTATAATACGTAATATCTTTCAACTCGCCTGTTCCTTCCATTTTCACATATCCACGAGCATGATTCTTTCCTGGGATGACGGGTGAATTTCCTGGTAAAAACGTATTTGATAGGTCCAAAGGTTCAATAATTCGCTTTTCGATTTCTTCCGCATAACTATTTCCGGTTATTTTTTCAATAAGCATTCCTAGTATTACGTATCCTGTGTTTGAATACAACCAGTCTTTACCCGGCGAGAAATCTGGAGGCAGCGAAAGGCCTATTTTCACTATTTCTTCTGCTGTATACGTTTTTTTCGAATTCATTATGTCCGCGTCTTTTGACTTTAAGTATTCAGCGATACCACTCGTATGATTCAAAAGTTGTCGTATCGTAATTTGATTACCATCATACCCATTTCCTTGCACGAGACCCGGTAGCCACTTTTCAATTGGATCGTCAAGTTGTAAGCGATTTTCTCCTACTAATTGAAGAATAGTCGTGGCAGTAAACGACTTCGTCACACTACCAATCCGAAAGCGATAATCCGAATTCACCGGTTTCTTTGTACTTAAGTCCGCCACGCCAGCAGTAAAACTACTAGTTTTTCCGTTATTAGACGTCTTAGCTAATATTCCTACAGCACCAAGCTGTACTGTTTCCTGCATTACTTGTTTCCAGCCATTACGATTCTTTTGATCATGTACTTGTGACGAACTAGAAATATTTTGAGTTGACTCTGCAGTCACAGTAAAACCAGGTGTAAATAGAGCAGTACCCGCTAATAAAACTGCAAAACTTGCTAACTTAATTGAATTACATTTTTTCATAAGGCTTTCTCTCCTCCATTAATATCGGATTGATTCAAGCTATACTTTCATCCTATATGATAAATCTCTCTTTTTTCTTATCCATTCCTTACGAAATACTTACGTTTAAATTTAAATACGGTAAACTGAGGAAGAGTTATGCATGCAAATAAAAAGAGAACATGTTTTCATTTTTTATGTAAACATGTTCTCTTAAACATTTAAAATTCTATATCAACTTTTCATCCTATTCTTTACACAACTAATTTATATTCCTTTTTACCAGCCCGCACTAGCATTCATACCATTTCCAATAATAGAAAGTAATAGCGGCCATAATACTGGTCCTAGTGTAAGAAATACATTTAGAAGTATGAGCATTCTATATCCAAC
>NZ_JBEUTW010000412.1:0-2315 GCF_040492675.1 Bacillus sp. AP50 | reverse complement strand
GGGAATACTAGTATAATAACAAGGAGAGCGTATTGGAAAGGGAAGAAGTATAGTATGCAAAAAATTAAAATTGTAACAGATTCAACGGCAGATTTATCACAAGACGTAATCGAAAAGTATGACATTCATGTTTTACCATTATCAATCTCTGTAAATGGACAAACATATTTAGATCGCGTTGATTTACAACCTGACGAATTTATTGAAGAAATGATTAAATCAGAGGAATTACCAAAAACATCACAACCAGCTATGGGTACATTTGTAGAAATGTATGACAAGCTAGGGGAAGATGGAAGCGAAGTCCTTTCTATCCATATGACAAGTGGAATGAGCGGTACTGTAGCAACTGCAAATAGCGCTGCATCAATGACTGATACAAAAGTAACAGTTGTTGATTCTCAATTTATTACACATGCTTTAGCATATCAAGTAATTGAAGCTGCAAAAATGGCAAATGACGGACGCTCACTAGAAGAAATTTTAAATCGTGTAGATGAAGTAAGAAAGAATACTCGTTTATATGTAGTAGTGGATACATTAGAAAACTTAGTGAAGGGTGGACGTATCGGTAAAGGAAAAGCGTTTATCGGTTCGCTACTTAATATAAAGCCAATTGCTAGTCTTGAAGAAGGTGTTTATAATCCTGTAACGAAAGTTCGTAGCCAAGGCCAAATTGTAAAAACATTAGCTAAGTTATTTGAGCAAGATACGGCTGGAAAAGTCGTAAAAGCTGTTGCAATTCCGCATGCGAAAGCAATTCCTTTAGCTGAAAGTATGAAAGCGGCGGTTGAAAAAGTGAGTGGATTTGCTCAATCAGAAATTTTCTATACAACGCCTATTATTAGTACTCATACAGGTCCGGGCGCAATCGGATTTATGTATTTAGCAGAGTAATAAAAAAGCTACTTGAAAATATATTTCAAGTAGCTTTTTTATGTAAATAGAAAGTAAGAAATAAGAAGAGCTACACAGGCACTACCGCTAATGATATAGCGAGTCTGTAAATATTCATTCATAGAAAACACCCTTTATCCCGCTATTTGCGGACAGTAAAACTCTCTACCTCAAATTTAGCTGGAGCAAAGAGGTTAGGTAGCGGGCTGCCCGTAAAAGCTTGATTGGTGAAGGCAAATAATCAGTGGGGATGAAGAAATCCCACTAATTAAAGTTTCACTATAGGATTTTCTATATTATATGTTGGATATAGAAAATCAGTCATTACGTTACACATGTAAAGTTTCAATTTTTTCGTTTATTTGCTTATCATTTGTTGCGTTACTATAAATAAAAGTTTGACCTAAAAAGAGTACATGCAGTTGTTCCCACGGTAACATGCGCAAATTCCAATTATTTCGAAGTCTAGTTATTGCTTCACGAGGTGTTTCATCGGCGAGTGCAAAAGCTCCGTAATGCATTGGTATAAAATGTGTAGCGTTTAAATCTAAATAAGCTTGCACGGCCTCTTCAGGTGAAACATGAGATACTTTCATAAACCATTCTGGTTCATAAGCGCCAATGGGCATAAGAGCAATATCAATTAAAAAGCGTTCACCAATTTCTTTGAAACCTTGGAAATAGCCACTGTCGCCACAAAAATATATGGTTTCCATAGTCGTTTCATTATCAATAATCCATCCGCCCCAGTGAGACGTATTCATATCAAATAAGAATCTTCTCGTCCAGTGCTGAGCAGGTACGAAGTGAAAAGAAACTTCGTTAATTATCGTACTTTCCCACCATTTATACTCTTCTACATGTTTAAATTTCTTACGAGTAAATAATTTTTTTAATCCAATAGGTACAAGATATAGAACATCATCATTCAACTGACGAAGAGTTGAAAAATCTAAATGATCATAATGACCATGTGAAATAAGGACAATATCAATTTTAGGTAGTGCTTCTATAGAGAGTCCAGGTTCTGTAAGTCTTGGAACTAGCTTTAATTTATTAGCCCATACTGGATCTGTTAATATATTAAGTCCATTCGTTTGGATAAGAAAAGTGGAATGCCCAATCCATGTGATAGTCGTTTTTTCAACATTACTTTGCAAAAATGCACTTTGTTTAACGGGTGATTGTTCTACTAAGAAAGAAAAATCTTTTTTGTTTTGCTTTCGTTCTTTACGCCAGCGTAAAAAAGAGCGAATTGATTTTTTTGTACTAACATTATCCATATTTTCATAGCGCTTTGCCATGAACATCACCTCATTTAAAATCGTTGTATTTGTATTGTACCGAAATGTTGTTAAGGAATACAGTGTAAAACATGGATTAATGTTTAAGGAATTGTTAAAAAATAGGGAGAGGTA
>NZ_JBEUTW010000411.1:0-12233 GCF_040492675.1 Bacillus sp. AP50 | reverse complement strand
TAGAAAGAAAGGGCCTGTATACTATACAGGCCCTTTCTTTCTATTAACGATTATCAATTGTTTCCGGATATAGATCGTGGTTCATCATGCGGTAGTCAGCCATTTGTTCATACTTCGTACCTGGGCGCCCGTAGTTGCAGTATGGATCAATTGAAATGCCACCACGTGGTGTGAATTTCCCCCATACCTCAATATAACGCGGATCCATTAATTTAATTAAATCGTTCATAATAACGTTCATGCAATCTTCGTGGAAATCACCATGATTGCGGAAACTAAATAAATACAACTTTAAAGATTTACTCTCTACCATTTTTTGCTCTGGAATATAGCTAATATAAATTGTTGCAAAATCTGGTTGTCCTGTTTTCGGGCATAAACTTGTAAATTCAGGACAATTGAATTTTACAAAATAATCACGGTTTGGATGATTATTATCAAATACCTCTAATATTTCTGGGCTATATTCAAATAAATATTTTGTATTTTGATTCCCTAGTAATGTTACATCTTTTAAATCTTCATCTAATCTTCCTGTCATTTTAAACATCCCTTCTCGTTATACGCCGCGCTTATTTCCCCATACTAACGCATGAAGCTGAGGCAATACTTTTGCATCATTCATCTCTTTACAATTTACAGCTTTATCAATCAGCCATTCATACTTATCTAATAAATTTTTTATAAGCATCGCATCATCCACTGTTTTTGTATCATCGTTTCCTACTTGTAAGAAAAATGGTACCTTTGGATAACGTTCGTGCATCTTAACTGCATATTCAAAATCATGATCATCGAATACTACTACTTTTAAACTAATATCTTTTCCTGCTAGTTTCTGAATAATAGCATCTAACTTATGAAAATCTGTTTTCATCGTTGAACTTGGTGGTTTTGGAGAAATTGTTACCTCATCAATTTGAAGTAACCAATCTTGCCATTTACTCCCTTGCGTTTCAATTGCCGTTCGCATTCCATTTTCTTTTAATATAGAAAGAAGAAACTCAATATTTTTCAGCAATGCCGGATTTCCACCTGAAATCGTAACATGAGAAAAATTTTCTCCTCCAATTGCAACAAGCTCATCCCAAATATCTTCTGGTGTCATCTGTCTAATTTGATCTTTAGCTGATCCATCCCACGTAAAAGCAGAATCACACCAAGCACAGCTATAATCACAACCAGCTGTACGAATAAACATTGTTTTTTGCCCTACAACCATTCCTTCACCTTGAATAGTCGGACCGAATATTTCTAAGACAGGGATTTTACTCATCAAGCATCCACTCCCGTCTTACTTCCGCATAACTAGTCGGCGTCTCAAATAGACGAACAAATTCAACGCGAGCTCCTTTATATTCGTTCACTCGATTCTCTTTTGTTAGTGCTTCTGCCATCTTTTCATAAATCCAAACGACCATATTTTCAGCAGTCGTATTCATTGCAGGTAACGTTTCGTTTAAATAACGATGATCTAGATAAATTTCGATTTCATTTTTCCAAATTTCTTTTATATCTCCAAAGTCAATTGCAAGACCTATTTCATTTACATATCCACTAATTCCAAATACAACTTTATATGTGTGACCGTGTAAGTTTTTACATTTCCCTTCATAACAGTGTAAATGGTGTGCTGCATCAAATGTAAATTCCTTGCTGACCATTACTCTTTTATTATGGTATTTGAGTTGTTTACGCTGAATATCCTTGTCCATTTTTTGCAAATTCTCTACGATGCGAAATCCAAAAAAGTTATCCATTAGTTATTCGCTCCTTCGCGTTCTTGTAGGTACGTATCTAATCCTGCTTTACGAAGTTGACATGCTGGACATTCACCGCAACCATCACCAATGATTCCGTTATAACATGTTAATGTTTTTTCTCGAACAAACTCAAATGCTCCAAGTTCATCTGATAATTTCCATGTTTCAGCCTTATCAATCCACATAAGTGGCGTGTGAATGACAAACGGGTAATCCATAGATAAATTTAAAGTAACATTTAACGATTTCACAAACACGTCACGGCAGTCTGGATAACCACTGAAATCAGTTTCACATACACCCGTTACAATATGACGTGCTCCAACTTGTTTTGCTAATACAGCAGCAAATGATAAGAAGAGTAAATTTCGTCCATCTACAAATGTCGATGGCAATTCACCTTCTTCATGTGTAATCTCCATATCCGTTCTCGTTAACGCATTTGGAGCAAGTTGATTTAATAGACTCATATCTAGTACCGTATGCTTTATTCCTAGTTCTTTTGCAATTTCCGCTGCACAATCAATTTCTAGCTTATGACGTTGATTGTAATTAAACGTTACAGCTTCTACCTCTGCAAACTGCTCTATTGCCCAAAATAAACATGTCGTACTATCTTGTCCTCCACTAAAAACAACAACTGCTTTTTCTTTTTTCATTTCACTCATTCTCCTTCTCTACTATAAATAAGAAGAAAGAACGTTCTTGAACTGTCACAATAAAAAAACAAAACAATACCTAAGGATATTGTTGTTTCCATAGTTTTTTATAGAGGGAGTTCGCGAACCTCTCCCGCGCGATGCACGGAATTTCTTCTTTCATTGACACAGCTTATTGTAACATATTGTATACTAGCGTAAAAATTTCTGATTTTTCCGCTATTTATTATTTCATTTCTTTCATTTTATAGTATGATTAATTTAATCTAAGAAGAGAGGAGGCATCCCACTGAAATCCTTTATTATTTATCTCTTTTTAAATATATTATTCATCCTGATTACAATGCTCGTATATCATTTATTTTGGAATCAAAAAGGGAAACGCTCTCCTAAATTAAATTCAGCTATATTCATTGTACTCTGTTGCCTTGCTACCGTACTCTGTATTACATTTGCAGCAAAAACAAATAATGGTTTTCAATTTGATATGCGCCATATTGTATTAATTGTCGGTACATTAACGGGAGGGCCTATTGCTGGTGGTTCTATCTTAGTTGTATTAAACATATATCGCTTATTATTAGGTGGGGTAGGTGTTTTCCCATCTCTTATCGGTTCTGTTCTTCTATTTATTGTTCTATTATTAACATATAAATTTTTCAATCGAACTTCTAATCGTATAAAAATAACACTTGCTATTATCTACAGTCTCACATACGGATTTAGTTGGATACCCTTCTTCCTTTCAAAGGTTACAAATAAGACTGATTATATACCGCATATTATTGTGTATGAATTATGTTCAATGCTTGGTACGATTCTAATTCTATATTTACTACACATATTACAAACTCAAGTTCGTCTCCAAAACGAACTTATAAATGCTGAAAAGTTTCATTTAATTGGTGAAATGGCAGCGTCTATCTCTCATGAAATTCGCAATCCATTAACTTCAACGAAAGGTTTTTTACAACTGTTACAATCAGATACATGCACTGAGCAGGAACGAAAATTATATATCGACATTGCCATTAATGGCATCGAACAAGCAAATCATGTTCTTACAGATTATTTAACCTTTGCTAAACCAAGCATTGAAAAAGAACAAACATTACAGTTAGAAGAAGAATTACTACATGCATTGTCGTTAATTACACCGCTTGCTAATTTAACAAATGTACGTACTCATTATATAAAGCAAAGCACTTCTTTTTTTATCGTTGGAGAAAAGCAAAAACTAAATCAATGTTTATTAAATATTTTTAAAAATTGCATTGAGGCTATGCCAAAAGGCGGTGATCTTTATTTCACATTAGTTCCTGATCATAAGCATATTCAGTTATATATAAAAGATACAGGAGTCGGTATGGATTCAGAACAAGTAAAACGTCTTGGCTCTCCTTTTTATTCAACGAAAGAAAAAGGTACTGGACTTGGAATGATGGTCGTATTCAGTGTTGTTCAAGCTATGAATGGAAAAATTGATATTATAAGTGAAAAAGGAATCGGTACAACCTTTTTATTAACTTTTCCACTCATACAAAAAACGTGATGAAATACTCATCACGTTTTTTCTGTTCCTTCAACTAATTCAGCAAAAGCTTTCACTTTTCCGTGCGGTTGTTGATTTTCTTTACGTGCTTTCCAGGCGCGCTCTTCTTCTCGCTTCTTCTTAGACATGTTTTTTCAACTCCTTCTTTTCTTTCTCCATGTAGTATTCCAAAATAAGAAAGAAAACTATGCACGTATCAAAAAAGAAGTGGTTTCCCACTTCTTCCACTTTAGCGTTGCAAAATTGCATGTTTCGCCTCTTTTAACTGCGTAAGATGTCTTTGTTCATGCAAATCAAGAAATTGAACCCATTGATACAAATTCAGATCATTAAAAACAGGATGCTTTAATCCATTTTCAAATAGATCTTTTTCATCTATAACACTATGAAGCGCGTGTAATAGTTCTTGGCGTGAATGTTCTAGCAATTGAATTCCTTGCTGTTTTTTCATTAAAGTTTCTGTTGGTTGCATTTGCTGAGGAGCTTCTCGTTTATGTGTGCGATCAAGCGTAAGTTGGAGGTCTTTAAATGGAGTCATGTTTCTTTCCTTTTTTTGTAAAGCATATACAAGGGCAGACGTGACAGATTGTTCAACTAAATGCAAGTGGTGTAAAATTTGAATAATGCTCCATTTATCACGGCGTGGCTTTACATTCACTTCTGTGTCATTTAACATTTCAATTTCTGATAATAGCGTGCTTCGAGTAGACTGTAATGAGTTTACTAAACTTTCTAAACTTACATCCATATTAGATTGAAGCATACTTGTTCCCCCCTTTTGTTTGTGAAAAGAGGTGCTCCTTATTAGAAACACCTCTTTAGTATTCTGAATTTTCTTTTATTATCTCATCATTTTCCCATTATGTCGATGTTAAACATGTGAAAAAAAGCGCATGTTTTTTACAATTTTGTGTCGTCAATCGCATGTAACCATGCTTCAATTTCTGTAATAACACTTTTCACACAGCCTTCAGCAAATGGTGATGTTAAATTTGCAACTTCTACTAATTCTAAGAACGATTTACTTCCACCTTGTTGGCACAGATTCACATAATCTTCCCAAGCCTCTTGTCTATTATCTCTTGCACGTTTCCAAAATTGTAGCGCACAAATTTGAGCAAGCGTGTAATCAATATAATAGAACGGTGAGCTATAAATATGCCCTTGACGTTGCCAAAAACCACCGCGCTCTAAATAATCATTATCCTCATAATCACGATGTGGTAAATATTTCTTCTCTATGTTACGCCATGCTGTCTTACGCTCTTCAGGTGATGCTTCAGGATTTTCATATACATAATGTTGATATTCATCAACAGATACACCATAAGGTAAAAACAGAAGTGCTGAACTTAAGTGAGAGAAGTAATATTTATCTGCATCTTCTTCAAAGAATAGCTTCATCCATGGCCATGTAAAGAATTCCATACTCATAGAGTGGATTTCACATGCCTCATATGTTGGCCAATTATATTCTGGAATTTCAAATTTACGACTTTCATATACTTGGAAAGCATGACCTGCTTCATGTGTTAATACATCAATGTCACCAGATGTTCCATTGAAGTTTGAGAAAATAAATGGCGCTTTATAATTCTCAATATATGTACAATATCCGCCACCAGCTTTTCCTTTTTTCGCAACTAAATCTAATAAATCATTATCTAGCATGAAATTGAAAAATTCATTTGTTTCAACCGATAACTCTTTATACATTGTCTTTCCATGATCAACAATCCAATCCGCATCTCCTTTTGGAGTTGGGTTACCTGTAGCAAACTCAAAGTTTTCGTCGTAATAAGCTAACTTCTCTACACCGATACGTGCTTGTTGTCGCTTTCTTAATTCCGTTGTAACGGGAACGATATAATCTAGCACTTGCTGACGGTAATTAGCCACCATCTCCGCATTATAATCTGTACGGCACATTCTTGCATATCCAAGTTCAACAAAGTTTTTGAAACCTAAAGATTTTGCGATTTTCGTTCTCACTTTAACAAGCTCATCATAAATACGATCTAGTTCTTCCTCATTTCCAGCTAAAAATCCGTAGTATGCTTCACTTGCTGCTTTACGTTCGCTTCTTTCTTTTCCTTGCATAAACGGAATCAGTTGCGATAACGTTCTTTCTTCTCCAGCAAAGTCAATTTTTGCAGATGCTAATAACTGTGTATATTGCGATGATAATTTATTTTCTAATTGTAAATCTTTCACGACTTCATCTGAATATGTTTTTAAATCACATTCTGCTAGAGCAAATAATTGTTTTCCATAATACGCCTCTAATTCTTCACGAAATGGAGAATTAATGAGTGCCTTATAATATTTTGTACCATATCCTTGTACAACTGGAGAGAATTCATCAAAGAAATCCTGCTCCTCCTTATAAAAAGTATCCGTCGTATCAACAGAATGGCGAATGTAACAAAGGTTTCCCATTGTACCAAAATCGTTGCGAATCTCATTAATTGAATGAATGACTTGTTTTTGTTCTTCTACAGTTTTTGCGTTATCAAACTTCTCTAAAGCAACAGTAAATTTCTCTTTTAACTCTTCAATATTTGGGCGTTTATATTCATAGTCTTTAAATGACATGAACGAGCCTCCTCTCCATTACATACCTTTATTATAATTCAATACGTATTCTCGAATCCCCTCTTAATTTTCAACAAATTTCGGCAGTGACTGCCATGAGTTCATTACAAATAAAAAAGCCTTGGATTTATTTATCCAAAGCTCCTTTGGAACATATTATTTTTCATACTTCCCAATTTTTTTTAATAAATCAAGTAATTCATCTTTTTCATCTTTCGTTAACATTTCAAAAGACTGATGTATAACTTTCTCATGCCCCGGAAAAATAGAAGCAATAAAGTTCTCGCCAGACTCAGTTAATTGCGCGTAAATAACACGTCTGTCATTCGGACATGGGATTCTCTTTACTAATCCCTTTTTCTCCAACTTATCTACAACATATGTAATGCTGCCACTAGCTATTAAAATGCGCTCACCAATTTGCTGGAGTGGTTGACCGCCTTTATGATATAGCAGTTCTAATACAGCAAATTCAGTTGGATTTAACCCGTTACTTTGTATAGATTTATTTGTAGTATCCATAACAGAACGATGTACACGAGATAATGCAATAAATACTTTTAAAGATTGAGAAATATCTTCTCGTTCATTATTTGATGTCATACAACTTTCAACCCTTCACTTAAATTCTCAGCAATAAAAAGAAAATACCACTTCATACTTCATGTGAATTCCGAATGAGCATTCACTCATCCATTTCCTCTCCCCTAATATATTAAAAATCATTCTTGAATAAAAACATGACAATTTTAACATAGTTTATATATAATGATAATAAAAAAAGAAGGAGTACCACATTTGAAAGTCAAATTCCAAAGCATAATTATATATATATTGCTTGTTATCCTACCGACAATAGGGATTGGTGCTACATTTTATTCGTATCATACATATAAAATGAAACAGGAAAACAAATTATCTGCTCATACAGTTCTCTTTTTATATAGAGATTATTTGGATCATCATCTTGGTGAAGCAATTTCTGCTTTAGACATGCTTGCAAAAGTTGTAGGCACCGAGACTGGTAATATAAATGGCATTAAACAAATTGTACATGATACAGATGGAAACGATGCACGCTTTTCTGGTCTATATTACGCTACACCAGAAGGAGTCATTACAATCGCATCTGAAGATGAATCAAAGCCTATAGATGTTTCAGACCGTAAATATATTCAAGACGCGCTCCAAACTAAAAAAACCACTGTATCATCAGTCATTACTGATCGCGTTCTTGGACATAAAGCTATTATGATTGCTGCCCCCATATTTAATAAACAGAAGGAGCTCTCAGGATTATTATTAGCTAGTTTACGCTTTGATTACATTTCCTCTTCTTTAAATGCCATTAAACCACAATACCATTTTGAGGTAACTGATAAACATGATGTAGTTTTTCTAACCGATGATAATAACGACACAAGTGATACGCATTCTAATATGCTTACTACCCCACTCCAAAGATTAAATTGGAAGGTCTCTGTTTCTCCATTACCCATTCATCAAAAAACCTTATACCAGTGGGTTGCAATAGAGTGTATAGCTACTTTATTTTTAATGTCTATTTTATTTTTGCTTGCTCAATATATGTTGTTAAAACGTCAAACAAAACTTGAAAGACAACAAAATGAACTACAGAAAATTGAATTAGTTGGAACTTTTGCAGCGAGTACAGCACACGAAATCCGTAATCCTCTTACTGGAATTAAAGGACTCGTCGCTCTATTAAAAGAGAAATATAAAGATGAACAAGATCAGTTCTACTTTTCCGTAATTGAACAAGAAATAGAGCGAATCAATGAAATTGTAAGTGAATTTCTTATTCTAGGAAAGCCAACCGCCATCATCGAACAAACATATGATGTAAGAACAATTCTAAATGAGGTAGCATTAATTATTCAATCTGAGGCGAATTTACATAACATTGTATTCCATTTACATTTGCCAGACCATCCTGTTCATATCCGTTGTTCGAAAGACCATATGAAACAAGTGGTTTTAAACATTACCAAAAATGCAATTGAGGCCATGACTTCTAATGATACACTAACCATTGTAGTAAAAAACAATGAAACACACGCACAACTGCATATTACAGATACTGGAAAAGGGATTCCGCAACATATTCAAAAACACCTCTTTCATCCGTTCTTTACTAATAAAGATACTGGAACAGGTCTTGGACTTGTCATATGTAAACGAATTGTAGAGATGTATAATGGGCATATTTTTATCGACAGTACAGAAAATGAAGGAACGACAGTTCATATCGAAATTCCGTTACACATAGTATAATTATCCTTATCCTATAAGGGTAATTATACTTATTTCATAAAACCAGCCACAAGCATTCGCCAAAAATTATTTGATTTTCCTTCATACCCGATTTGGAAAATAGGTATTTTTATAATTGAAAACCATTTCGGTGTTTGTTTTTCTTTATAACATTGATATTGTAAAATAAGCTTGTCCAATTCTTGACTAACTTGAATTGTCTCCCTACTATTTAGCCCACTTGTTAATCCTAGTTGAATCATTTCTTCACGTTTCATATGAATATCACGTGAAAGCTTTTCTAATGTGTACTTCCTTTTTACAGTAAACATCCATATCCCCCTTATTATACTTCCATGCTCTTAACTTCACTTCTCCATTGACTTTTTTTAACTACTTAATCATATGCAAATTTGAAGAATCAGAAAATTTAACATTTTCTCCCTGTAATTTACAAATCTTTACCCTCACTTTGAGAATTATTACAAATTATTCTATCTTTGTAAATACATTCGCAATAATAGACATTTTTTTCATCTTCTTTTTTTATAAATTCTACGTAAACCGGGGATTCTTAATTTTCCACCTACTTTTCTTCGACATTTTTTGTTTAATTTATATAAAAAAGCAAAACATAATGATGATTGATAAAGTGAAACTTTAATCAGTGTTTTTTTGTTCAGCCCCCACTGATAATTAGCATTCACCAATCGGGTAGGCAGTGAATCTCCCACCTATCCAGCCCAATGTTGAGGTGGGAGTCTTACTACCCACAAATAGCAGGATAACAATAGAAAGGAAATATTTATATGCGAAAATATACGATTGCATTATTCATCATTGTTTTGTTTTTACCGTCTTTCTTATTTCCTATTCAAGCAAATGCTCATACGAATAAAGTTGCTATTGTCATTGATGATTTCGGTAATAATATGAAGGGGACTAATCAAATGTTATCACTTCCCATTCCACTCACTGTTGCTGTTATGCCTTTTCTTCCTTCCACAAAAGAAGACGCAATAGCTGCCCATAAGAAAGGCCATGAAGTTATTATACATATGCCAATGGAACCTATAAAAGGTAAAAAAGAATGGCTTGGGCCGAAAGCAATTACAACTGATTTAAGCGATGAAGAAATAAACAACCGACTTGAACAAGCCATTCAAGAAGTACCGCATGCAATTGGAATGAACAATCATATGGGGTCAAAAGTAACAGCGGATGAAAGAATTGTTCGCCTTATACTTGCTGCTTGTAAAAAACACGGTTTATTTTACTTAGATAGTAAAACGAATCCTAATAGTGTCGTCCCAAAAATCGGAAAAGAATTAGGAGTTCCTATTATTGAAAACCAACTATTTTTTGATGATGTGTATACAGCAGGACATATTTCAAAACAAGCCCAATTACTCATCAAAAAAATTCAAGAAAAACCTATTATGGTAGCTATCGGGCATGTGGGCCCCCCAGGTGAAATTACATCACGCGTTATTGAAACTTCTATCCCTAAAATTCGTGAGCATGCAGACTTTATTTTCTTATCTGATCTAGCATTATCCCCGCCTCCTGTTTCAAAATAAAGTTCATTACTCACATATAATCAGCCCTCACCAATTGGGCTTTTACAGGTAACACCCGCCCACCTAACTTCTTTGCTTTCACCAAATTTTGAGGCGTGGATTTTACTACCCACAAATAGTGGGACAAAAAAGTACCTATCTATATATAACAGATAGGTACTTTTCTTTTTAACTTAAATATAATCTACGTGACTCACTCTGAATCCTTTTTTCTCTATTTTTCCGATTAATTGCTTTAATTTTGTTTCATCTAACTCATCTGATATATTTACAATAACGCGGCGGATATATTGATCACCGTTATCTAGCGTAAATAGGCCACCGATATTATATGCTTTTAACAATGTCCCAAGCTCTTTAATCGTTCCCTTACAATCTTGTGTTGCAATTGTTAATATATAACCACCTGTTCGCATACCAAATGAATCTTCAATAACATCAAATATATTCGAATGCGTTAACATACCGACAAATTCATTATAATCATTTAGCACGGCTAAAAACGGAAGCCGACGAATTACATAAAAGGCTCTGAAGAAGGAATCCTTTTCAAAAATAAATGCATTGGAATCGTCGAGCATATCCCCTGCACTTACATGCTCTAATCCGCTATTGCATTTTTTTTCTAATAAATCTACTTTATAAATAATCCCCGTGAATTTCTTCTCATCTTCTGCTAATACCGGGATGGCTCGAAATCCCGTTTCGTTCATCATTTGCAGTGCCTCTTCACCAGAATCATTTATTTTGCAAAATGTTACTTGCTGCTTTGGCAGAAAATGATATTTAACTCGCAAAATATGTTCCTCCTTACATGTCAACATGTAATCTATATATAATAAGGAGACCTATATTTTATGAGTGAAATTATTTTTAAAACGCTTTCATTTATTTATTAACTTGTAGCTATATCACATCCATTTTTATATAACAGAGCTCCTTGCCCCCTTAATCATTAATAACTTTACATGATAGTTCATTAAATATTCTATACCCTCTAGCCATTTTTTCGCCTCTTCTGGCGTTTTTCCCCACACAATCATGCCGTAATTATGAACAAGAACTACTCCTCCACCTTCAATGAAATTCGGAACATTCCTTTCTAATAAATCAGCGAATTTTTTTTCATCTTCTACAATTGGAATTGTCATTTCTGTTATACCTTCTTTTCCGAAAACACGCTCCACACTGCGTTTATCGAACGTTACTTCTCCTTCTTCCCCATATAACTCTGATATTAAATGACTATCTACAGTCTGCACTTGTAAAATACATCCTGCACTACTTTTTTTATAAATATCCGCATGCATAAATGACTCTGCAGCTGGTTTTTCTTCATTTTCAAATACTGACTCGCACATGCAATTTACGACAATAAAATCTTCTTCCGAAAATAGCCCTTTATCTCTTCCTTCAACATTTACTAAGAATGTTAACGGCTCTTTTGACGTACATAGCGATAAGCTAATTTTGGTACCATAAAACCAATCACGAAGTGCCAATTCAGATTTCACATCTTTTAATTCATTCCATTTCTTCAGAAAAAATAACATTTCGTCACCCCCGGCATAATATTCATATAAGGTTCGAATCCTTTCTATGTAAAAGGAATATTTTTTGATTATTCTAAAAATTAATTGAATTATCACATGAGAACGCTTTTTTGTCAATATAGTTTCGTGGTTCTTCTTTAAAATAGGCTATTCATATGTCTATACTCCTATCTATTTCCTATTTCATTTTGTACATAAAAATACGCTACTCTTTAATTAAAGAATAGCGTATTTTCCTCATTTTTTATTCCGCATTA
>NZ_JBEUTW010000410.1:0-3616 GCF_040492675.1 Bacillus sp. AP50 | reverse complement strand
ATAAGAGACAGTCTCAATATAGATATGAATATTACACATGATTTTTCTATTAAAAATTAACAAGAGATATTGTAACAAGAGATATTGTAATAAAAATATGATGGTTATCCTTTGGTTTACTCCTTGGCCAAAGATAAGTGTATGCTCGCCGATCCTATCATTTTTTATTTTTTATGTAAAAAAATCCTTATCATAAGGAAATCCGTCAACAAAACGCGATTTTCGTATATTATTAAGACCTAAATTAATAGATGCTTAAAATTAAAAGGCCTACACATATTATATAATACTAATATGTGTAGACCAGCATTGTTTTGTTTATGTTCTCTTTATAGTAACTTGTCCCTCTTGATTTTTTTCTTGATCCCATTCCCTTTATTTTTTCTTCCTTCTTTAAAGAACAAAGGGAATATTCTACGAATGGATTTCTGCATAGAAAGATTATAAACTTCATTGATATTCAACCAAACAGCTTTTCCTTCTGGCGAATTTTTTAGTAAATCCCCCTTAAAGTCTTTTGTAAAATAGTTAAATATCATATCTTGGTCTTTGACGATTGAATTAACATATTCATAAAGTCTTTTATAAACAGGATTGCTAACTTCAAGACCAGTTTCTTCTTTAACTTCTCTAATGGCACTATCAACAATACTTTCCGAAAATTCTAAAACTCATTACTAAAAACAAAGTATCGTACGGAACATTAAACACCGTTTATGGGTTATAGTACTACTCCATTTATTATTTCCAAATCCATTTAGAATGTTTAATAAATGGGGCAGATTATGGTGATATTCCGTATAAATAATACCATTACATTAATGTTCTTTCGGAAGTACAATTCCTTTATACAATTGAACTGTAATCAAGTAGTAAATCGAGTAAATCACTACGAAAATAATAATTGGTAGCCAAATACGAAAGTAAGGATCAGCCAAAAGAACGCTGAACATGTTCATACCAACCAATACGTGAACAATACCCAAAATTGCTGGGACTAAAAATATAAAGAATAACTCCTTAAAAATCGATTTTATTAATAACTCACGGCGAACACCGATTTTACGAAGCATTTGATAACGTGCTACATCTTTTGATGCTCCCGATAGAATTTTAAACATTAAGCAACTTGCCATCATTGCTAAAAATGCAATTCCAACGAAGAAACCCATAAACATTAGTCCGCTAGCAAAATCATGACTCATAATATATTTTTGATACTTACTATCCAATTCTTCCGCTTTCACATTTTTATATTTTGCTATCTGTAATTCATCAAGTTTTTTCCATTCTTTTATGTATGATCCAAAATCATCTGTTTTCCCTATAAACACAGTACTTTCTTTACCCTTCAACCCATCGTATATGTTTTGTTCTACAATTTTGATTTCATAATGAGGATACATATAATTTGGCTGGATCGTTCTGAAAGCCTGAATCCATTGTTTTGTGTCGATTTCTCCTTTAACCCATTTTATTGAAAATGCACCAATTGGTATTTCCTCTGAAACTTTCTCTATTTTCATACCTTGCAAGAAAGGGCGATTTTTTTCTACATCTTCTTTAAGATAATAAACATACCTATCATCAACTTTGTAATGGTATTCAAATTTTTCTTGAAATAAGATACCACCCAAAATTGTCTTTTCTTCCGCAGTTGGATTATGAATGACTGAATCGTAAATTCGCATTTGATCTGTCATGTTTATAATGTTGTTTTTAAATGCCATACCACAAGCAATTCCACCAGCACCAAGAGCCACTAAAATTGCTACTGTTGCAAGCACATTTGTTAGACTATTAATGCGGAAATTTAATTGTGCAAAAGTAAAAGCATTGAGGCCTTTTTCACTACGTTTTTTATTACTCTTTAGCTTGTTAATCATAACTGGGAGAAGGGATCCAAATATAAGGTAAGTACCAGCGGTTGCTGAAATTAATCCAACGGCCATTAATCCCAAAGCAATTAGCGAATTTGCATATGACATATAGATCAGTGATGCATAACCAATACCTAATAAAAGAATACCAAGGAATGCAATTACAACTGTCATTTTTCCTTTTATGGCAACACGTTCTGTTTGTGCATCTGCATGTACAAGTTGCAGTACAGAAATACGCGATAATTTCATACTATTCATAATTGCTGATAAGAAAAATAGTGCAAAGAAGAAGGTACAAGTAATAGCTATAGATGGTAGATAAAATGCTTTATAACCTTCACCAGCAAACTCAAGTTGTTTCATTAATAGCTGACCGATACCTCCTGCAAGTCCTACACCAACTGCAATACCGATCGCAAGAGACGCAGCGCCTAATACGATTGTTTCGATAAACATAAGTAAGGTAACTTTATACTTTTTTGCTCCTAACATCATATACATACCAAATTCTTTTTGACGAAGAGCTGATAAGAAAGAGTTTGCATATAAAATATAGAAAAATGTGGTGACCGCTAATAAAAAGGAACCAATTTTAAATACAGACACAATATCCCTAATAGAAGAATTAGATTCAAGGAACGTTTTATTGGATGCTAGCGTTTGAAACATATAAAAAGTTGAAATAGAGACAATCAGACCAACAAGTAATACAATATAATCTTGCAACTTACTTTTTAGGCCTGACATAGAAAGCTTAAATAACATGATTGAACTTCCTTCCTTACGCTTTTTGTGTGCCTAAGTTTGCAAGCACGTCTAAAATTTCTTTATAGAATTTTCCACGGGTACCACCACGATGAATTTCTTTATATAACTCACCATCTTGAATGAATAAAATACGCTGACAGTAGCTTGCACTGTAAGGATCATGCGTAACCATCATAATGGATACACCTTGCTCTTTATTTAAGCTTGTCATGGCATCAAGTAAACTCGTTGCATTTTTAGAATCTAGAGCTCCAGTCGGCTCGTCCCCTAAAATAATTGCTGGCTCATGTACTAAAGCGCGAGCTGCCGCTGAACGCTGTTTCTGTCCACCAGATACTTCAGATGGATACTTTTGAAGGATTGCTGAAATGCTTAACATATCAGCTACTTTTTCTACTTTCTGTCCAATATTTCGTGATGAAACACCTTGAAGGGAAAGTGGAAGAGCGATGTTTTCGTAAATAGTTAAGTTCTCCAATAAGTTAAAGTCTTGGAAAATGAATCCTAACTTTTGTGAACGGAAATCAGAAAGCTCACCTTGTTTCATTTTCGTAATATCTGTTCCTGCAATTTCAACAATTCCGCCCGTTGCTTTATCTAACGTTGAAATTACATTTAATAATGTCGTTTTTCCAGAACCAGATGGTCCCATAATTCCGACAAACTCACCCTCTTGAATTGAGAATGAAACACCTTTTAACGCATTTGATTGGTTCTCACCTTTTTTACCGTACACTTTTTGGACGTTTTTCACATCTACAACTGGTTTTGTCATATATATCCTCCTATGTTTGTTTTTTCATTTCTTTAAAATAAGTCGCTATTCATATTTGCTACTAACAAAATAGTCATGTTGCATCTACCTTTTCTATAAGGCTGTTACGATGTATCCAATCGAAAGCCGTAAAGAAAATTTTTTTAATTTCTCCACTCCCCTCTTTGCTCTGAGTACATACATGATAAAC
>NZ_JBEUTW010000409.1:0-8007 GCF_040492675.1 Bacillus sp. AP50 | reverse complement strand
GATATATGCTACAATGTTTTGTTTTAATTATGTAATGAAATTATATATTAACTTTATTAACTATTCAAGTGTTTAATATGTTACATTTTTATAACTAAAATAACTCCTCGATTGAGGAGTTATTTTTTAAACATTGGATTGATAGCCATCAATTCGTTTTGGATGTGTGTAAATATTACAAGATTCATTTCTAATAAACCCTACGACTGTAATGCCTAAATCATGGGCAAGTTGCAATGCCAGTTTTGTTGGAGCGGATTTAGATAGAACAATTTCACATCCGATTTTTGAAACTTTGAGTAAAATTTCGGATGAAATACGTCCGCTAAATGCGATGATTTTTCCTTTAATGGATATATCGTTACGCAAACAATGACCATATATTTTATCTAATGCATTATGTCTTCCAATATCCATTCTTGATAGGAGGATATTGTTTCGATCACATAGCGCGGTATTGTGAACACCGCCAGTTTGGCGAAATGTAGTAGAAGATTGTTGCAAGGTATTCATTAAATGAAAGCATTCTTCAGGAGTAATTTTTACATGTATATCATGTAAGTCTTTTGCTTTTGCTGCGTCGTTTACGAAAATAAAACCTTGTCTACCTTTTCCGCAGCAAGAAGTGATGTATCGTTTATTATATAAAGTTTGATAGAGCGGATTCACTTTTGATGATTTTACATGGACAATTCCGTTATCTTTTTGAACCCATAGTTCTTCAACATCTTTATAGGAAGAAATAATCCCCTCAGAAATTAAAAAACCAATTACCATATCTTCAATATAATTTGGTGTGCATACGACTGTTACATATTCTTCACCATTCAATTTAATAGTAATAGGAGATTCTGTAACAATCTCATCAAGTTGTTTTGAAAATGTACCAGATTGATAACGTACAATTGTATAAGTCTCTTGCGTAGGCCCCATATTTAATTCCCCTTTTATATGTATTTCTCTCCCACATTTATCATAAAACAATGGAAAAAATAAAAACACCTATTAAAAAGAAGATCACAGATTATTTTGGTTATTATTGTATATGTACGATATAATAGAACTGTAGAATAGTGATATTTTCAAGCTTTCGTAGTTATACCTTATAACATCTAGAATCGACTTCATAAGAAAGTATTTGGGTAGAGCGTTTCAAAAATATGTACAGTAATGCGATTTTGAAAACGGATTCATAATTGTGTTGTACAGTTGGTTGTAAGGAGAGGGGAAACTATGGCAGAACAGACAGTCCGTGTAACCGTCGATGGTAAAGAATTTTCTGCATCAGGTGAAAAGACGATACTACAATTATTTAACGAGAGTAATTTGGAACATCCTCAAATTTGTCATGTACCAGAAGTAGATCCAATTCAAACTTGTGATACGTGTATTGTAGAAGTAAATGGAAAGTTATTGCGTGCTTGTTCAACGAAATTAGAGAACGGTATGCATATCGAAAGACAGTCCCAGCGTGCAAAAGAGGCACAGACTGAGGCAATGGATCGAATATTAGAAAATCATCTATTGTATTGTACCGTTTGTGATAACAATAATGGTAACTGTAAAGTCCATAATACAGTACATATGATGGGAATTGAGGAACAGAAATATCCGTATGAGCCAAAAGTAAGTGCGTGTGAAGTGGATATGTCACATCCATTTTATCGATATGATCCAAATCAATGTATTGCTTGTGGGCAGTGTGTAGAAGTATGTCAAAACTTACAAGTGAATGAAACTATATCGATTGATTGGAGCTTAGACCGTCCACGTGTTATATGGGACAATGGTGTAAGTATAAATGACTCATCTTGTGTAAGTTGTGGGCAGTGTGTAACAGTATGTCCATGTAATGCGTTAATGGAAAAAACAATGCTGGGTGAAGCTGGATTCATGACTGGATTGAAACCGGATGTGTTAGATCCGATGATTGATTTTGTAAAGGATGTAGAGCCGGGATATAGTAGTATTTTAGCAGTTTCAGAAGTAGAGGCTGCGATGCGTAAGACGAAAGTGAATAAAACAAAAACAGTTTGTACATTTTGTGGTGTAGGTTGTTCATTTGAAGTATGGACGAAAGACCGCCACATTTTGAAAGTGCAGCCTGTTTCAGATGCGCCGGTTAACGGTATTTCTACATGTGTAAAAGGCAAATTTGGATGGGATTTTGTAAACAGTGAAGATCGTATTACAAAGCCATTAATTCGCCAAGGAGATACGTTTGTTGAAGCTTCATGGGAAGAGGCTCTGGAAGTTGTTGCATCCAATATGCAGCATATTAAATCAGAATATGGAAGTGATGCATTTGGATTTATTTCTTCTTCGAAAGTAACGAATGAAGAAAATTATCTTATGCAAAAACTAGCCCGTCAAATATATGGAACGAATAATGTAGACAATTGTTCCCGTTATTGTCAATCTCCAGCAACAGACGGTTTATTTAAAACTGTCGGTATGGGCGGGGACGCTGGAACAGTGAAAGATATTGCGGAAGCAGGCCTTGTCATTATCGTTGGAGCAAATCCAACAGAAGGACATCCTGTACTTGCAACGCGTGTAAAACGTGCTCATAAATTACATGACCAAAAATTAATTGTGGCAGACCTTCGTAAACATGAAATGGCAGAGCGTGCGGATTTATTCATTCATCCGCGCCAAGGAACTGATTACGTATGGCTCGCTGGTATTACGAAATATATTATTGATCAAGATTGGCACGATAAAAAGTTCATAGCTGAAAATGTGAAGAATTTTGATGAATATAGCAAAATGGTAGAAAAGTATACGCTTGATTATACAGAAGAAATTACGGGGATTTCGAAAGAAAATCTGAAAGAAATGGCTCGTATGGTATATGAAGCAGATGGTACTTGTGTACTTTGGGGAATGGGTGTAACTCAAAATACTGGAGGAAGTACAACTTCAGCAGCAATTTCAAATCTATTGCTTGTTACGGGTAACTATCGTCGTCCTGGTGCAGGAGCATATCCATTACGCGGACATAATAACGTACAAGGCGCTTGTGATATGGCAACATTACCAAACTGGCTTCCAGGTTACCAAGCGGTTTCAGATGATGCGCTCCGTGCGAAATTTGAAAAAGCATACGGTACTACAATTCCGAAAGCACCAGGTTTAAATAATATTGCAATGTTACTTGCGGCAGATGAAGGAAAACTGCGTGGTATGTATGTTATGGGTGAAGAAATGGCTTTAGTAGATTCGAATGCCAACCATGTACAACATATTTTAGCGAATTTAGATTTCCTTGTTGTTCAAGATATGTTCTTATCGAAAACAGCTCGTTTTGCTGATGTTATTTTACCGGCAGCACCAAGCTTAGAAAAAGAGGGAACATTTACGAATACAGAGCGCCGTATTCAAAGATTATATGAAGTATTGAAGCCGCTTGGTGATTCAAAGCCAGACTGGTGGATTTTACAAAAAGTAGCTCGTGCACTTGGCGGGGACTGGAATTATGAAAGTCCAAGTGAAATCATGGATGAAATTGCATCGCTTGCACCTTTATATTCTCAGGCAACATACGATCGTTTAGAAGGATGGAATAGTTTATGTTGGGGTAGCCATGATGGTAGCGATACACCGCTATTATATGTGCATGGATTTAACTTCCCGGATAAACTAGCTCGTCTATCATTAGATGAATGGGTACCACCAGTTGTAGCGCCAGATGAGTATGATTTACTTTTAAATAATGGACGTATGTTAGAACATTTCCACGAAGGGAATATGACGAATAAATCGGCTGGTATTTTATCTAAAGTATCTGAAGTGTTCGTTGAAATCTCGCCTGAACTTGCCCTAGAGCGCAATGTGAAAGATGGTGGCCTTGTAGAATTAGCATCACCATTTGGGAAAATTAAAGTACAGGCACTTGTTACAGATCGTGTAACGGGGAAAGAGCTATATTTACCGATGCATGCAACGGTAAATGAAGAGGCAATCAATATTTTAACTGGAACGGCGACAGATCTTTATACGTGTACACCAGCGTATAAACAAACGATGGTAAAGATGCGTGTATTACGTGAAAAAGGGAATCGTCCGTTACCATCTTCAAACCCGAGAGATAAAAAGCGTAATCCGCAAAAAGGTGTTGAAATCGAGCAAAAATGGCAAAGAAAACAATACGTATCACTTGTGGACTAGGGGGCGGAGATAGTGGCGAAAGAAATTACTATAATTAAAAAGAAAGTTGTAACAGAGGAAGAACAGAAACAGCAATTAGCAGATGAACTTCTAAATGAGCTATCTAATAATCGTGAAGCAGTAGAAGAAACGATGCAGCTTTTAGCACAGTTGCAGAAGGCTGGTATATTAGATGCAGCGATTAGCTTACTTGCTGCGAAGGAAGATGTTTCAAAAATCGCTGTGGAGCAATTAAATCGTGAACCAGTTAAAAATGCACTCAACAATATGATGGGGGCAGGAGAAGCGTTATCTTCAGTTGACCCAGAAATAACGAAGCAAATTACGTCCAGTTTAGTTACAGGATTGCAATTTGCAACAGATGAATTAAATAGTGGTAAAAAAACAAAAGTGATGGATTTCTTTAAAGTATTAAAAGATCCAGATATCAATAGAGCTATTACATTCGGTTTTAGCTTCTTGAAAGCATTTGGACAAGGGCTAGAGAAAAAATAGAATAAATGAAAAAGTGATGGGAAGTAGCCATCACTTTTTTCATTATATGTATAAGAGTGTTCATGTTAAGCGGAATATATTATTATTAAAAAGATGGATTAGAACTGGAAATATGGAATCCATCTCAAATATCGTTTTAGAATGTGGAGGAATATATGCAACACCGTAAAAAACTATCTATACCAGGAGTAATAGGACATTCCTTTCAAACAGTTAAATTTGCTTTTTGGAATGTATTAACTTTTCAACTTGCTTATAAATTATTAGCAGCGATTGTGTTTGTTCCACTATTTGGAATCATTTTTAATAAGTTATTGTATTTTGGTGGTTATGCAAATGCGACAAATGATGAATTATTAGCGTTTTTAAAGACGCCTTATGGGATCTTAGCAATCGTAATTTTATCATTGTTAGCACTGTTTCTTATCTTTACAGAATTTGCGGTGCTTATTATTATTTCGTATTTCGCTCATAAAAGACAGAAGGTGAAATTACGTCCGATTTTATATAAAACGGTAACGTATTTACCTACTCTTTTTACATATTGCTTACCAGGATTTATTTTATATGCTGTCGTATTGTTGCCTCTTTTAAATATGGGATATGAAACGGCATTAATCCCGCAAATTCAAATTCCTAACTTTATTACAGGAGAACTGTTTAAGACAACGATGGGACAAGTTGGTTATTACACGTTCTTTGCTGTAGTCGCGTATTTGAATCTTCGATGGATTTTCGTTCTACCTATTGTTGTTTTAGAGCAAAAACCATTTCGCGTGGCAGCACGTAAAAGTGCAACTTTAGTAAATGAAAGCTTTTTTAAAGTACTATTCTTTTTAGTAGGGTTTTTTATTTCAATTGGAATTGTATATGTCGTGTTTTTGGGAATATATTTATTGTGCCTATGGGGTGTTTATGAATTTACAAACCCGAAAGGAACATTTGCATTATTAGCTGAATCAACGATTTCTGTATTTTTAACGAGCACATTGTATTTATTCAGCTTTATCGTGACGCCATTTTATATTATGGCGATTACGCGATTATACTTACAAAAGGTACCGGTTGAGGATGTTTTATTAGAAGAAGGATTAGATTATTCGAAAACGAAAGCAGATAAATGTTTTTTCCAAAAACATCGTTGGAAATTCATTGGCGTATACATTATAGGAATTATTACTGCCGGAATGGTCGTTGCCTTCATTGTAACGTTTATTTCAAATTCGTATAAAGAACCGATTATTATGGCGCACCGCGGGTATATATCAAAAGGCGTAGAAAATACGAAAGAAGCTGTGCAAGGTGCTATTGATGCAAAAGCAGACTACGCTGAAATAGATGTATTACAAACGAAAGACGGTGAACTAGCGGTTATACATGATTTGAAGCTGAAACGTCTCGCAAATGCCAATGTGCATGTGTCAGATTTAACGATGGCGGAGTTAAGGCAACTTACCCTTAGTCAAGATGGACTTTCAGGACAAATAAGTACACTTGATGAAATCATTAAGCTAGCAAATGGCAAAATCAAACTTAATATAGAAGTGAAGCTTCATGGGGGCGAAAAAGATTTTGTAAACAAAGTCTTAAAAACGATTAAAGATAATGAATTTGAGAAGCAATGTGTAATTCAAACGTTACACTATCCACTTATTAAAGAGTTTAAGCGTGCAAATCCAGATATAAAAGTAGGGTATATATTGTATGCAAGTAGAGCTAACTTAAAGAATGTGAAGGCTGACTTTTACGTAGCAGAAGAATATATGTTAAATAAGAAATTAGTAAAAGAAGCAAGGAAGTTAAACAAACCAATTTACGTATGGACAGTAAATGATATGGAAAATTTAAAGGCATATTATAAGTTGAACGTAGATGGTATCATAACCGATTACCCTGAAGATGCACGTGAAACAATTAAGATGTTAAAAGAGCAAGAAGCGGAAGAAAGTGATCTGTTTGATAAAATTACTGAAACGACAGATGATTTATTTTCTAAGTTATTTATAAGTTACCCAGCTGCTGGCTAAATGCTAGCAGCTGTTTTTTTTGTGAAAAGAATATATCTCTAAAGTATTGAGTAAAGTAATAACTGTATATGTATACGTTATCGCTTAGGTTTCTTACATTGTTACATTATTGTCAAATAATAAATGATTGCTGTTTATTTTGAAGCAGTATAATAAAAATAGAGTGATAGATAATGAAATGACACGAAACCCCTAATAGAATCAATGTTTTTTATATTTACACTATTCTAAATATAAAAACTTTAGGAAAATGGTATGTTAGCGTTTTCATAACTTTTAAGTTATGCTAGAATAAGGACATAAGTTATTAATTATTACAAAAAGAAAAAAGAATCTCTTTTTTCTGTTAATTATAAGGGGGCATTTCATTATGCGTATTGGGGTACCAGCAGAAATTAAAAACAACGAAAACCGTGTGGCAATGACACCAGCAGGTGTTGTACATTTAATTCGTAACAATCACGAAGTATTCATTCAAAAGGGTGCAGGTTTAGGGTCTGGTTTCACAGACGCTCAGTATGTTGAAGCGGGAGCAAAAATTGTTGATACAGCTGAAGAAGCTTGGAACATGGAAATGGTTATGAAAGTTAAGGAACCAATTGAAAGCGAATACAAACACTTCAGTGAAGGCTTAATCTTATTCACATACTTACACTTAGCTCCAGAGCCAGAATTAACAAAAGCTTTAATCGAGAAAAAAGTTGTTTCTATCGCATATGAAACAGTACAATTAGAAAACCGTTCATTACCATTACTTGCACCTATGAGTGAAGTAGCTGGTCGTATGGCTGCACAAATTGGTGCACAATTCCTTGAGAAAAACAAAGGCGGTAAAGGTATCTTACTTGCAGGTGTTCCAGGGGTTAAACGTGGTAAAGTAACAATCATCGGTGGTGGACAAGCTGGTACAAATGCTGCTAAAATTGCAGTTGGACTAGGTGCGGATGTAACAATCATCGACTTAAGTGCAGAACGTCTTCGTCAATTAGATGACATTTTCGGAAACCAAGTAAAAACTTTAATGTCTAATCCTTACAATATTGCAGAAGCTGTTAAAGAGTCTGATCTTGTAATCGGTGCAGTATTAATCCCAGGTGCAAAAGCTCCAAAACTTGTAACAGAAGAAATGATTAAATCAATGGAACCAGGTTCTGTTGTTGTAGATATCGCGATTGACCAAGGTGGTATTTTCGAAACAACTGATCGTATTACAACTCATGATAACCCAACTTATGAAAAACACGGCGTTGTTCATTATGCAGTTGCAAACATGCCAGGTGCGGTTCCACGTACATCAACTCTTGCATTAACAAAC
>NZ_JBEUTW010000408.1:0-10249 GCF_040492675.1 Bacillus sp. AP50 | reverse complement strand
ACCATTTCTAAAAAAAATAAGAAATTGGCCCACCTACGAAAGAAATAAGTAAGATATAGAGAAAGATTTATATAATGTAAAGAAGAAAAGTGCAACATAAAAAACTACATGCTAATTGTTGGGAGTGTTTAACAATTGGCATGTAGTTCGTGGATTAGTCCTTTATTTACATTGATTTAATTTTTCAAGGGTTGTTTTAGGTAAGATTGGAATTGAAATAGTGAAAGTTGTACCATCTTCATTACTAGTCATTTTTAATGTGCCGTTATGATTTTGGATGATTTTTTTTGTTACTGACAAGCCTAGTCCTGTTCCCGAATCCTTCGTTGAGAAGAATGGATCAAAGATATATTCTTGAATAGCTGGATGAATACCAATTCCATTATCTGTGAAAGTAATCCGAACGAAGTTATTAAGGCGATAACTAGTAATTTGAATAGAAAGAGGTTTGTCGCCTTGAGCATCGACGGCATTTTGAAATAGATTTAAAAACACTTGAACAAGTTCATGTCGATCAATATTGACTAAAATATCATCTAATTCATTAGAGAAGTTATAATCAATTGAAATATTATGCAAGGAGACTTCACTAGCTAGTAACTGTTGAATATAGTCACGTAAAAATGTATTGATGGGAAACGGTTCTCTTGTAAATTCCCGTGTTTTTGAAATGGCTAAAAATTTTGTAATAATATTATTTGCACGATCTAATTCAGGGATAAGCAAGTTTTTAAATAACTCTTTATTTGATGGAGAAATGCTTTCTTGTAAAAATTGTAAGTATCCTCGTACTGTTGTAAGAGGATTTCGTACTTCGTGTGCAATTCCAGCTGCGATTCGCCCTGCTAACGAAAACTTCTCAGCATCACGTTCTGTATTTAAATAATGAAAGACACTAATAACTCTAAAAATCTCCCCGTTATAATCGCGAATAATTCGGTTATTTATAATGCCATAGTTTTTGTCTAAAACTTCTTCATTATATATTTCTGTTCCCGTTTTTAATGTTTCAATTGCTTTAATTTTTTCTTCCGGCAAGTTTAGTAATTGTTGAATCGGTTTTCCGATAATATCATTTCGTATTACACCGAAATCATCTGCAGCAACTTGATTACATAAAGTAATATTCCCTTTACTATCGATAAAGGTTACATGATGTGAAAAGGCATCAAAAATATGTACAAAGTGTTTTTCAAGTTGTTCAAATAAAAATAATGAATCACAAGTAAGTTGAAAATGAGCCTCTTTATTCTCTTTTGGTATTTCTTGAATGGAATGAGTCGTTCTAGTTTTCTTTATTCGTAAACCAATATGTGGATTTTTGTATGTGAAATGATGTGGTAATTGATTCACAAGTTCTTCATAAAAACGTACTTTATTTTCTAGTTCTTCAATTCGTTTTTCATGAGATACAGTAGCATCGTTTGGAAGCATAAATAAATAACCCCTCATTTTAAAAATTCTTCCATATAGTATATCATATTTTTATAAGGATACTCTTAAAGAAAAGGCTACATGATGCAAAGTGTTTGGAAAGTGAATTGAAGGTGAAGTTAAAAGGGAGGGGTATATGTGCTGTTTATTGGAGTGACAGGATGGGGAGATCATGATTCTTTATACATAAATCCCTATGAAAATAGAAATAAATTACGAACATATAGCGAGTATTTTCCTATTGTGGAAGTGGATAGTTCATTTTACGCAATGCAACCTGCACGAAATTATATAAAATGGGCAATGGAAACGCCGAAAGATTTTTCTTTTGTCGTAAAAGCGTATCAAGGAATGACAGGACATATGAAAGGTGAAATTCCTTTTTCTACGTTCGATGAGATGTTTGATGTGTATAAACAGTCTATTCTTCCTTTAATAGAAGCTGATAAATTAAAAACAATTTTATTTCAATATCCACCATGGTTTGATTGCAAAAAGAAAAATGTAGATTTTCTTCGATATACGAAAGAAAAAATGGAAGGTTTACCATGTGCAATAGAATTTCGAAATCAAACATGGTTTTATCCAGAAATGAGAGATAAGACGTTACAGTTTCTAGAACAGGAGAAATGGATTCATACAATTTGTGATGAACCACAGGCTGGGATAGGTTCTGTGCCACTCGTGTTAGAGGTTACGAATTCAGACATGGCATTAATACGTTTTCACGGTCGAAATGTTCATGGTTGGCTTGATAAAGGGGAAAATTGGAGAGCGGTTCGCTGTTTATATCGCTACAACAATAAAGAACTGGAAGAATGGGTTGAACGACTAGAGCAATTAAAAAAGAAAACAAAGGATATATACGTACTGTTTAACAACAATTCAGGTGGGGATGCAGCAGATAATGCGAAACAGCTTATGAAAATGATGAACATTACATATGGTGAGCCGAAGCCGGAGCAATTAAATTTTTTTGAATGATAATAAACAAGAAAGGCACTGTACAAACAGGGGGAATGTACAGTGCCTTTCTATATGAAAAAGAGGGGTAACAATGTTACTGAGCGTTTGGTTGATTCATCAATTGTTGGCTTCATAATAAATGATAATGGTTATCATTATCATTGTCAATGGTTTTTCTAAAAATATATAAAAAACTTTGTGTATTTTAAATAGAGATAAAAAAAGAACAGCGATTAATGCTGTTCTTTTCCATTGACGAATTGTTGTAAATCAAAAGGAGTTATCGCTTGGATAAATTCTTTTGAGATAAGTGTTTGAACGAGAGTGCTCTCAGAGATAGAAGCACCTGTTTTCTTTTCATAAGCTTGTTTTAATAAATCAAGTTTTTCAGCCGTTTCTTTTGGTAATTCAATTGTAAGTGTGTTCATAATTTCTCCCCCTTATTATTAGAGTACCACTACAGTATAGGAGAGACAAGAAAAGAGAATATGAAATATAAAAAAGGTTACCAAATTTTAAAATGGTAACCTTTTTTATGTATAAGAGTTATTAAGCAATACCGATATACTTTAAAGTTTTTGATGGAGTACTGTGATCAAAGAAGTGTTGTAAAAACGCAATATCAACACCTGATTTGTATGCACAATAACCCCAAGTTTTTCGAAGTGTATGTGAGCTAATCCCTTCTAATCCAACTTCTTTTGCGGCTTTGTTTAAAATGTACCATGCATGTTGTCTCGTAATAGATTTTGTTCCTTTTTGAGATTTTAACAATGGTTCATTACGTTTCCAAGTTTTACGTTCTTTCATGTAGTCTTCGATTGCGTGCTGTAAGTCTTCATTTACAGCAAACCATTTATGTTTCTTCACTTTTTCATTGTAAAATAAAATGGAATGGCGAACATTTTCATTTTCATCGATTACATCACTAACTTTTAATTGTAAGATTTCACTTACTTTTAAGCCAGAATTTACAGCTAATACGAATAATAAGCCATCACGTTTCGAAGATTGTAAAAGTATATTTTTGATAGTTTCTAATTGTTTTTCATTTTGAATAGGTTGTCCTGCTTGTTTCATTTCACGCACTCTCCTCTTTTATATGTGTAAAGGAAAGGATTAACTTGTTTCTTACTATAAAGGGAGAGTGTGAATTTCATGTGAACTCCTAGTGAAATTAAGACAAATTATTTGACTTCTTTTACTTTTTGTAAATTGAAATAGAATACAACACTGTTAGTCGTATTATACACACCATACTCGGCATGATGTAGGTCTAAAATGTTTTTTACAATAGATAATCCGAGACCGGTACCTCCAGTGTGACGGCTACGTGATGCATCTAGACGATAGAAGCGATCCCAAATTTTTTCAAGACTTTCTTCAGGGATAGGGTTTCCTGTATTTTCGATTTCGACTTTTACGGTATCTTCTGCTTCTATAATGGAGACTTGTATTTTTTCTCCCTCTGGTGTATAACGAATTGCATTACTTAGTAAGTTCACAACTACTTGCTCAATGCGACTGCGATTTGCTGTAACAAGTATAGAAGGGTCTGCATCGACGTTCACTTGTAAATGTTTTTCTTCCATGCTAAATAATAATTTTGTGTAGACTTGTTGCGTTAATTCACCGATTGAGAACGTCGTCATATCTAGTTTGTAAGTACCAGATTCCAACTTTGCTAATTCTAACATTTCAACAATCAGCCTGTTCATATTTTCTGTTTCTTCTAAAATAACATCAGTATAATACGAAGTATCCTTACTAACACCATCTTTAATTCCTTCTGCAAAACTTCTAATTACACTTAGCGGTGTTTTTAATTCGTGTGATACGCCAGAAATGAATTCTTTTCTTGTTTTTTCTAATTGACGTTCACGTTCAATATCTTGTTGTAACTTTGTATTAGCAACATTTAATCGATCGATTCGATCTTTTAAATTTACAGATAATGTATTGATACTGCCAGAAAGTCCGCCAATTTCATCGTCAGCTGTAACTGGTAATTTCTCACTAAAATCAAAATTAGCCATTTTTTTCGTAACACGATTCATTTTAATTAATGGCTTTACAATGATTTTTGAGTAGTAGAAGGATAACAAAATAATAACGAGAAACACGATGATTAAGGCATAGACATAATAATCTTTTAAAACGAGCATCGCTTCATTAACAGGCTGCAAAGATGCTATCGCAAAAGCGTATTCTGTAATCCTTCCATTTTCTATAATCGGTTTTACAAAGATACTATTTTTTATATTTTCTCCGCCATCTAATATGAAAGTACTTAATTGGTTCGAGTTAGAAGTGCCCTCTCTAATCATATCAGCAAAATATTGAACGGCTTGTAATGTTTCAATATCATTTGCAAGGCGAACCTCAGCTTTGGATGGGAGCTGTAACTTAGTTATAACACCTGTAAAGACGATTCGAGTTGTAGATTTGTATCGGCTCGCAAGTCTATTCTTAGAAGGATTTCCATTAATTGATTGAAAATCCGAATAGAAATGTTCGTTTTGCCATTGATTATAATTCGTTCCTAATTTTTGTGGTGTGATTATATTATTCTCTTGCACGACTCCATCAACATTGATTATTACATCTTTTTTTAAACCTAAATTTTCGAATTTATTATATTCTTCTGGTGTTAAAAGATTATTGAGTGGAATGGAATACTGTTTATTATTGTTGGGATTAAATACATCGATATAGTAATTGTTATCACTTTTAATAATACCGTTAGAATCTAAAAACTGCATATCGGCATTTGTTTTATCATGAAATTCTTGTTTTAGTTTTCTAACCTTCTCATAACTTTTATCACTTTTATCATAATTATCTACGAATTTTTCAAAAGCAGTTTGGACTGTTTTTACTTTCTTATTAATATAAAATTTCTCTAAAAATAGAGATTGTCCTAGGAAAAAAAGTAGGAATATGATTGTAAATAAAGTGGATGTTAATAAAAATAGTTTAAAGACGATACTTCTGTTTTTCACTGCGTCACCTCTTATGAGAAATACTGTAAATGATTTCTTTATCCCGCTTTAACGGGCAATAAGACTCCCACTTCAAAATTCGGCGAATACAAGGGAGTTAAGTGGGAGATCAATTGCCCGTAAAATCCGATTGGTTCAACTAATAATCAGTGGGGGATGGAAAAACCCCCCACTGATTAAAGTTTCACTTTATTATAACAAACGTTACAAGAAAGTAGAGGGGAGAAATCTGTCTCTTTATAAAGTAGTTATTTATAAAAAGTAACATAAAAAGAACTCGCCAGACGTATGACAAGTTCTTTAGTGTACTATTGTTGAATTGCTGCATCTAAAGCGATTTCAATCATTTCGTTAAATGTAGTTTGACGCTCTTCAGATGTTGTTTCTTCGCCAGTGAAGATGTGATCGCTAACTGTTAATACTGATAATGCATTTACACCGTATTTCGCTGCTAATGTGTAAAGAGCAGTTGTTTCCATTTCTACTGCTAATACACCGTAATCTCCAAGTTTTTTAACCATGTCCATGCTTTCACGATAAAACACATCTGCTGTTAAAACGTTACCGACACGAACGTGTAATCCTTTTTCAGTTCCAGCATCATAAGCTTTCTTTAAAAGGTCAAAGTTTGCAGCTGGTGCAAAATCAAATCCTGGGAATGTTAAACGGTTCATATTAGAATCAGTACAAGCCGTCATTGCGATAATAACATCACGAACTTTTACATCTTTTTGAATTGCACCGCAAGTTCCAACGCGAATTAAATTTTTAACTCCGTAGCTTTGGATTAATTCGTTTACATAAATAGAAATAGAAGGAACACCCATACCTGTACCTTGAACAGATACACGTTTTCCTTTATAAGTTCCAGTGAAACCTAACATACCACGCACATTATTATAGCAAGTAACGTCCTCTAGAAATGTTTCAGCGATATATTTTGCACGTAATGGATCACCAGGTAATAGAATAGATTCAGCGATTTCACCTTGTTTTGCTTCGATATGTACACTCATAAAAAAGTCCTCCTTATAATGTATTGATAGAAATCAATATCATTTGCATTATACACTACGAATCCTTTCAATTAAAATCTTTTTATTATTTGTAATATGTACAAAATAGGAGGATTTCATAAATCATAATCTAGAATATATATCTTAAGAAGTTTTGTATGAATAGAGACAATAAAAATGGTAGGTGATGTTTTGAAAAATCTTGTCATTGGGCTTATTGCGTTAGTACTTATTGTGGCAGGAGGATTTTACATAAAAAAATATCAAGAAAACGAAGAGACTGTAGGAGATGTTCAGGAAGTAAAGTGGGATGTTTCGAATGGAAAGGGAAATGAGAAAGTAGATATTGTATTTCAGTTGTTAAACAACAAGAATAATGAAATTCGTGGTGTAAATGATCAAATGCGGGCAGTGATTGTAGATGGACAGTTAAAAAACATACAACAAATTAAACCCACATTTGCAGGGAACGGGTCATATAAGTTATCTTCCAAAATAGCGAAAGACGAAGAATATACAATATTTTTATACGAAGACAAAAATAAGTCCGTAGAGTCATTCGCTAGGAAGAATTTTGGTAGAACGAAAGAGGAGAACAATAAGAAAAAAGTGAAATTTCCAATCGACAGTGTACTTACAAAAAAAATAGGAGAGTATGAAGTTTCTCTTTTATTTGGTGCATTACATCCGAATGAACCAGTTACGTTAACATTTCAGTTTCAAGCGAAAAAGGGTGAAAAATTGAAATTGCATTCAGAGAGAGGAGAAGTAGAGTCACTCTATATAGTGGATGAAACGAAGGAGAATTTTTTATACGCTATGCCTGTAGATACGGATGAACAATTACAATACCGAATTACATTTCCTGCCGAGGGCACGTATAAAATGTGGGGGAATTTCTATATAAATGGTAAGAAGTATGAAAAAGAATTTATTGTACAAGTTCAAAAAAGAAAAAACAGCTAAGAATTTAGCTGTTTTTTCTTTTTCCTATTAATTTTGTTACAGAGAGCATTGTAATTGGTAAAGAATGATTCTTCCTAAATGCTAAATATTTACCGCTCCATGCTGGTTTATATTTTTCTTTAAAATGTCGTAATCCGCTGAAACTATACGTATAACGAACGTTATTAAAGATTGCAGCAGCCACTCGTTCAGACCAGAAAGACTGTGTGGATAAACCAACATTTGAAAGTGGTGCCATACCGATATTAAAGGAGTGGTATTCATTTTCTTTTGCCCACTGGAATAAGTGGATGAAAATTGCGTCCATAATGCCGCTAGGCGCATCTGGATAATATCGCATTAAATCGACAGATAATGATCCGTTTTGATATACAGGCATGAATGTTGTGAATGCAATAATTTTCCCATCCGAATCAGATAATGTTGCGATAGGAGCGCGACTAATATATTCACGATCGAAGTATCCGAGTGAAAAACCTTTCTCTTTTTTTCCACCAAGCCATGCATCTGAAACTTTTCTTAACTCTTCATATAATTCGTCGGAGAAAGGTGGCTCATGAATAGAGAATGTATAGCCTTCTCTTTCAAAACGGTTGAAAGTAGCTCGCATGCCAGCGCGTTTCTTTCCTGTTATTGTAAAGGTATTTAAATCAACAACAGCTTCTTCACCAAGCTTAAAGAAGTTATAACCAAAATCGTGGTATAAACTCATCCATTTACTTTCAATTTGATAGAATACACAAATGTATCCAAATCGATCAGCCTCAGCTAAAAACTCTTGCAATACAGTACGATAGGAGGAAGGGTCCCCAATTGGATCACCTAGTACAATAAGTCGTTTTCCAGTTATTGAGAAGAGAATGAGTGCTTTTCCATCACTACTGAAAAAGAACTGTTTATCTCCTAAAAAACCTAAATGACTAAGTACATTTCCACCATGTTCATCTAAGAAGTTTTGTAATCGTTTATCATTAGCTGGTTGCCCGGGAAATTCATTTCGATAACGATTTGCAATGAGTGAACCAATTAGTAAAAAAGTAGGAACAAAAAAGGCAGCTGCTAATGCACTTCGTTTCACTTGTGTAATATTACGAACGACAAAATCAGGTTTGAAAGCTTCTTTTGCACCTGCAAATAAAATACCTAAGTTTTTATATAAATATAACGTTACAAGTAGGAATATAAAAACTTTTACGATATCGGAAAGTGAGACTTCCATTTTCTCACGCACAAACCTTTTACGAAGCATATACAATACAGCGAGTACGATTAATAAAATAAAAGTTTCTTCAACATCAATTCCTTTTAGTGTGTTAAAAATAGCCGCTCCAATTAAAGAAACAATCGTCATATAATAAGAACGTTTTGTTCCGTAATATATCCCCCGCGAAAGAATGAGGAGGAGAATACCGAATGTTAGCGATAAGCTAAAAGAAAATTGAATAAGATGTTTTGGAGCTAGAATATGTAAGGCGTGTGCCCGATTTATACTTGTCGGTAGAATGGTTGATAAAATAACCATTAAGCCAGCAAATACTGTTAAAGCAGCAGATGCCCAAGAACCTAACTTTCCTAGAAAGTCACGCTGCAAAGTCCATATAACACCAGTTGTCTCTAATGCAGGCGCAATAAAAGGTTTATCTTCAAACTTTTTAATGGCTACTCCTGTCATTTCAAAAGCTGCAAAAATGAGACCAAGGCAGAAGGGCAAGATGTAATAGACGAGACGATATAATAACATAGCAGGGAGTAAAACACCTGTATCGATGCCGTATTGCCCAAGCCCAGTTAAGAAGACAAGATCAAATGATCCAAGGCCACCAGGAACAAGACTAACGACACCAGCTAAAGCAGCAATAACATATACGCCTAAAAACTTTTGGAATTCGATTTCAATGCCAAATAATAGTAATATGACGTACATAACAATACCAGCAGATACCCATTCGACTAATGAAACTAATGAGTATAAAACAGTTGGGTTTTTCTCCTCTTCTTCTTGTTCCTCTGTTTGCGTCGCTTTTCTATTTTTTAATTTAGAAAATCCGATATATATAGGGACGAAAAGAGCGAAGAAGATAAGAACAGGCCATAGCCATGGTTTTTCATGCAAAATAAATCTCGTGTCTAATATTCCGATGAGACCAAGAAATGAAAGAATGGCTAATCCATTAATAAAGGCAGTTGTCATCCAAGCGATACTTTTAATAAGTTTTCCATTTTCTTTTATATATGGACGATAAAGCATTGTGCGTACGCCGGCTCCAACAAGACCACCAAACCCGATAAATCCATTTAAAGTATTAGCAATCCACGAGATACGGAAAATCTTTTGGACAGGGATATCAGCTTTTAAGTAACGAAGCATAACATAGTCATAAAAGAACATTGTTGATACAGCGAATGCACCAAGTGTAATTGCTAAAAAGACTCCTCCAGTTGGAATGTTTTTAATTGTATCAATCGCTTCTAAAAAAGAAATGCCCGCTAATTCTTTTTTTGCTTGAAAGAATACAATTGTTAATACAACAAATGGGAAGACAATTTTCCCGATTTGTAAGAAACGTTTCCATGAAAACGACATAAATACAACTCTCCTTGTATAAGAAAACTGAGACAATAATATTATTATGACAAACTTCAAGAAAAATAAAAAGGTAAATTCCTGTATAGGCGAGCTATTTTTTATATAGGTATATTTAAAAGAATATTTTGTTTGTCAGAAAATTAAGTTAGAATAAGATGAAAGAGGGGGAGGGTAGTATATGATTATAAAAGGTTACGTAGGATATGAGTTAGAAAAAGCGAAACCTAATACATCAGAAGATTTTTTTAACAGATCTGAAGTGACATATATATTAAATG
>NZ_JBEUTW010000407.1:0-3701 GCF_040492675.1 Bacillus sp. AP50 | reverse complement strand
ATATAATTTCTAATCTTTCCATGAAAGAAAAACGAACCCCTTTTAACAGATGGAATACTGGCCAGATTACGTCTTTTATCCCCTCTGGACTAAAGTATATATAAGAAAGAATAGTCACATATAGATAGAAAAGCATAGTTCCAGTATTCGCTATTAGCAGCCCTTTTATGGCTTTTTGTTTTTTTTGTAAGAACGGGTATATATAATATGCAATTTCTAAGCCAGCATAAGGTGTAATGGTTTCTTTTGTTGCCTTTATAATAGGGTATAATCCATCTTTAAAAATAGGTAGTAGGTGTAAAGGGTTGTAGTTAGTCTTTAGTGAAAAAAGAAGAAATAGTGGCATCCAAGTAGTGAAGAAGAAAACAAGCATAGAATAACTAGTAAGAGCCCTTAACCCACTCAGAGCTAAAATAATAAAAGGTAATAGTAATAATATGGTGATTTGATAAGCAGGAGTGGAAGGGAATATCCACACTTTTACAATATCAGTTGCCTTTAATAAAGTATTAAATCCAGCAAAAAATAGATAAGAGGCATATGCAAGAAAAAGAATTGTTCCTATCCATTTACCAAAGTATGTTTTTAAGATTTGTGAGAAATTTTTTTTGGGATTTTTTTGTAACATTAATATAATAATTACACCGATTATAGAAGTAACTATCCATCCGAGAATGATCGAAATCCAGCCATCTGTACCAGCAGTAGTAGCAAGTGGGCTTGGCATAATTAACATACCAGATGCAAGTTGCAGCGAATGGATGAAAATAATAAATTCGAATAAAGTTATATTTTTGAATTTAAGATTCCCCATGCGGACCACCTTCTTTTTTCTTTTCTTGTTTCGGCTGTCCAGTACTCGAGCGGGTGGTAATCATCGAAATAGGAAACCTTACAAAAGAATCTTTTAACTCTTGAAGCCGAAATGGCGCGATTGGCAATCCGTATGGTGAACCATAGGAAGTCAGTGAAACAAAATGAGCAAATAAGAGCATTAATCCACTAACAATACCTACAACCCCATAAAAGTATGCCAATAACATCATTGGAAAACGAATAAGGCGTATAGAACTTGATAAATCATAATTAGAAACAATAAATGATGCAATGGCTGTAATAGATACGATAATAACCATAACGTTACTCACAAGTCCAGCTTGAACAGCCGCCTGTCCAATTACAATCCCTCCAACAATACCAATAGTTTGTCCAATAGGTTGTGGTAAGCGAATACCAGCTTCACGTAGCATTTCCAGTGTAATTTCCATTATAAAAGCTTCCAATAAGGGAGAGAAGGGGACCTTAACTCTTGACGTTGCAATAGAAGTGTATAAATCTATAGGAATGATCTCAAAGTGAAAGGATACTATAGCAATATAAAATGCGGGTAAAAAAATAGCTATAATAAATCCTGCAAATCGTAATAAGCGAAAAAAAGATGCAATGAGCCAATGAATATTATAGTCATCTGGGGTTTGAAAAAATCCAATCAAATTCATAGGAACAACCATAGCACCAGGGGATCTATCCATTAACACTGCTACTTTCCCATCAAGTATATGGTTTGAAATGGCGTCTGGACGTTCGCTTAAATAAGCCTGTGGAAAAGGAGTCCAATTTTGATCTTTTGTATAATTAGATAGCTCTCCAATACTTAATACCGCATCTGTTTTGATTTTGCAGATTCTAGTTTCTATTTCTTGGACTACATCTGCGTTTGCTACATCACCTAAGTAAATTAAATAGACTAAAGAAGTGGCTCGTTCTCCAATCGTCAGCTTTTTGATTTTTAACTCTGTAGAAGGAATATATCGACGAATTAGGCCTATATTTTTTGTGACATTCTCAATAAAACCATCATGTGAGCCTTTAATAGTAACTTCTGAAATTGGTTCTTGAATGGCTCTCTCTGCCCAGCCTTTTGTATTTATTAGAAGTGACCGATTTTCTCCTTCCATAAACAGTACACATTGACCCTCAAGTAATCCTTCTTTAATTTCATTCCATGTATATACGATTTTTGTATGAGTAGCAATAATATTAGAATTAAAAATTTGACTGTCTTCATTTACTTCTTGTAATAATGGTGTAACAACATTGGCTTTTAATGCAACACCATCTGTAAGGCCTTCAAAATAATAAAGTAAAATATTCGTGTTTGTTTTTAATTGCAAAGGATGTTCAATCAAATCTGCACTAATATCAAAGATATTATCTAGTGTATTTTTAAGTTGTTTTAGGTTATTTGTTTCGATCTTTTCAATGGTTTTATATGTCTTAGTTTCTAAGGTCTCTTCATTTAAGGACAAAATTGACACCTCTTTAATATATACCTATTAGTTGTAGTTATTATTTTTATATAATTGAATTTTATTCATTAATTTAATCGAATTGGATGTAAGAATTGATAAATTTGATGTGCTATATTATTAATTCAATAATTGAGAGGAAAAAAGTAGAGGTAATTTGTGTGAAAATCTAAGTTTCAAGATAGAATTAAAATTTCAATGATTATAACAAAAAAGAACCATTGATAGGCTCTTTTTCATAGTTGGTAAATATGTTATCAACAATAGATGGCGATTAAGGTAGTAATTTAGATGCCTTTAAGTTAATCATCTGAATTTTGTAGGAAGAATTCTTTTTCCATACCTTAATGCTCAATGAAAAAGGATATTTCATTTATTTGGGTGTTCTAGTGTATTTGAATCTTGCGCACTAACAAATTTTGTTTAGGGACAAAATGTATTTTCTTAATAATCAGAAAAATAACGCGGCAAAATTCTTATTAATTATTTTGGTAGGTATCAAATATTCCTTTGGCCTTATTTTCATGATATTACCGTACGCTTATATGTTTCTAAGGGAAAGAAATACTTTCATTTTTATGACCATCTATTGTTTGATTAAGATGGTAACACGAAATAGAAGCGTTTACAACCAGAAAATAAAGAAAAAATATTAAAATAAGACTTTTTTCGACAATTATTTTATGTTTATATTTCATTTTATTATAGGAAAAGGCGGGGGAAGCGGACCTTTTCCTATAAAATGTTTTGTTGGAATTAGAAATAACTAAAAAAGTAATATTAGCTTAAAATTAAAATGAAATTCAATGATAAGATTATAATTGAATTTTTAAACCTCAGGTGTATTGAAAGTATGGTCAAATTTTAATCCACTTTGCGTTTCTTCCCTTTGTAACTAGCTTAATATGGCCAAACACTTGCAAGGAATTTAAAGCCTTACTGATTGTACTCTCTGCAATGTCTGGATAAGTGTTACGAATACTTTCCTTAGTAAAGGGTTGTTTTTGTTTAAGTATAAAATCCTGAATTCTCTCAACTTTAGTATGTTTACATATAGAATCTAGAACTGTGTTATGAAGATCTTTGTAAGCCTCTAATATAATGGTTAAAAACGTTTTTAACCAAAAGCTATTATTATGTTCCTCGCAGTACCAATTCACCGAAGATTTATAAAGCGAATTGTAATAATCAGATTCATGTTTCTTAATATATTTATCCAAACATACATATTTTACAAATGTATGTCCACTCTTAATTAACAGCAATTGCATTAACATAAATGCCAGCCTGTTATTACCTTGATTGAAAGGGACTATGCAATAAAAATTTAATATAAAACGAGCTATTAATAAAAGTGAATGTAGCCCCTTACTAGTATTTAATGAGTTGTAT
>NZ_JBEUTW010000406.1:0-7465 GCF_040492675.1 Bacillus sp. AP50 | reverse complement strand
GTATGTATTTATTATAATAATGAATAAGACAATCAAACAACAAGTAATCGCACTATCAACAAGTCTAGTGATTTTAGGGAGTGTACCTTTATCAGCATCAGCAGAAGAGATAAACAAATCTCAAACTGATCAACTTAATATTGCCCAGGGAGAACATGGAACGAGCGGATTAAATTATTCTAATTTCAAGTTGGAAGTTCCTGATCATGTACAAATTAACGAAGCAGAAGTATCTGAAAATGAAAAAATGCTTTTAGAAGAATATAAGCATAAACATGATGAAACAGAAGAATTAAACAAAATGCAAGATGCTAAGAAGGGACAAGTAGCAGAAAAGGAAGCTATTTCAAACATTGAAAAGGCATTTGAATCTGTAGATGGTCGAAATGATGGATCTGATCGTCAAATGAAACCTGTTGCAAAGCCAAGAGGTATTCAATATAGTGCACAGAGTACGAAGAAATATGGAACACTTGCAGGAGTTCCATTTGTGGAGTGGATTGTTCCAGCAGGAAATCCTGATATTCGTCCTGCAAATCCGATGAAAGCACGTTACATTACAATTCATGAGACCGCAAATACAGCCGCTGGTGCTAATGCTGAAAATCATGCGAAATATTTATACAAGCAAGCAACTGAAGGCACTTTCCGAACAGCTTCATGGCATTTTACTGTAGACGATAAACAAATTTATCAACACTTACCAACAAACGAAAATGGTTGGCATGCAGGAGATGGAGATGGATCAGGAAACAGGGAGTCTATCGGTATCGAGATCGCGGTTAACCAAGATGGTGATTACAATAAAGCTTTAGAAAATGCAAAACGACTTGCAGGTTATTTAATGAACAAAGAAGGAATTGGTGCAGATCATATTTACAAGCATCAACAATGGAGCGGGAAAAAATGTCCTGACATTTTAATTTCACGTGGTAATTGGGCTGGTTTCGTACAAGGAATTCAGTGGTATGCAAATATAAATGCGCAGATTGATACGCCTTTACAAGATAAAAATGACTCATTTAATCCAAATGAAAATAATCCAGCTGAACCTAGCATGGAACTAGTGGTAAATGGTAGTGGCATCAATGTACGTAGTGATGCGGGTATTGAACATCGTGTTGTACGTAAAGCTTCAACCGGAGATTGTTACAAAGTATTAGCGGTTAAAAATGGTTGGTATAAAGTAGGTAATGGAGAATGGATTTTCTATGACCCAAGCTGGATTAAAATTAACTACAATGTACCAAAGGAAGAAGTACAAAAGCCTAAGGAAGAAGTACAAAAACCAAAAGATGATATTACAGGTGGCTGGTTTGAAGAGCATATTCGTAAATTAAACAGTCTAGGTATTATGCAAGGCGAAGGTAATGGTGTATTTGCGCCATATCGAAATGTAACGAGAGCGGAGTTTGCGAAATTAATCTCGAATGCTCTTAAACTACCAGAGGGAAATAAGTCATTTGTAGATATTAATGAGGCACATCCATCACTTCATGACGGTATTAAACGTTGTGCAAGTGTAGGAATTATTAATGGTCGTGGTGGAGGGATTTTTGATCCTAACTCACCAATTACTCGTGAAGAAGTATCTATTATGATTGACAAAGCATTACGATATAAAGGAATTACAGGTGAGTTAGTAGCATTACCATTTACAGATAAGCATTTAATAACATATAAAGAATCGGTTCAACGATTATACAGTCTAAAGGTAGTTAATGGTATTGGAAATAATGAGTTTGATCCCCGAGGTACAGCAACTCGTGGTCAGGCAGCTGCCTTTATTGTGAAGATGTTAGATTCAATGCAAAAATAAAAGGAAACTTTAATCAGTGAGGGCCACTCGCATTGCAATCGAGCAGTTTATTCACCGAATTTTGAAATGAGAGTTGTACTGTCCGCAAATAGCAGAATAAATGGTATGTAGAAGCTGACATTGGTAGAAGTAAAAAATAAGAAGAATTTGAAAGGAGCTATCCAAAATAATAATTTGGAATAGCTCCTATTTAGTAGGAAGAACAAATTGTATGTAATGTAGAATGCCCTTCCAAGCCCCTTATAAGCCCCTACCAAGTAATAAATCACTAAGAAAAAACAAAAACAAAAACAAAAACAAGAACAAAACAAGCGCGAAAAAATGAAACCGGCGTTGTAGTAGTAAAAAAATTGTAATTCGAATGCCAAAACCATTCCCGCATGCCTATCTTTATAATGAAGGATTAAAATTTTCCTATTTACTAGCAAAGAGTGGAGGGAAACATATGGCGGTATACCGTAATGTGCAGGTGAACTTTTGGCAAGATGAATTCATATTAGATTTAACGCCAGAGGAGCGTTATTTTTACATATATTTGTTAACTGGTACGAAAACAAAGCAATGTGGTATTTACATATTACCGAAGCGTGTGGCAGAGCTTGAAACAGGTTATAGTATGGAGACTGTTGAGAAGTTGCTAAACAGGTTTGTTGAGTATGGAAAGATTTTATATGATACGGAAACGAAAGAGGTATTCATAATAAATTGGTTACACTATAACCCTATTTCAAATACGAATGTGGAGAAGTGCGTATTACGTGAGTTAAAGACTATAAAAAGTAATGAGTTCATACATATATTTTTACGTAAATGCCTTGAAGAAGAATACAAGATTCCATTATTATTGCAGCATTTTGGTATGCCAAAAGAAGAGGATAATAGTAGTTCACAAGTAGTTATTGAAGAGAAAGGAGAAGCGGAAGAGATAGAGGTGGAAACCATAGAAGAGGACGTTCCAAATAGTGAAGTTTATAAGTTTTATGAACAAAATATTAGTAGTTTATCCCCATATATTGTGAAGGAATTGAAGAATTGGATACAAAGACTTTCTGGAGAGAAAGTGTTAGAGGTACTTAAAATTGCGTTTGAAAATAATAAGAAAACGTTAGCTTATGTGAAGGGGATTTTGAGGAATTGGTGTAGTGAAAAATTAAAGGATTTTAGTGGGGAGAAGTGCGTAATGGGAAGTTTAGAGAGAAGGAAATGTATTTTGAGTAGTGTATTTTAATTTACATTAACTTAACATAGAATGTATGTTCGTTTTTGTGAGATTTATGCTATACTACCATTAAATAAGGGTATTTTTATAATAGATAAAAAGATGCGGAGGGTACAAAGTTTGACTACTAGTACATCTGAGTTGTTTCAATATATTAATATGACAGAAGAACAGAAACAATTATCACAACGATATTTACAGACAAAAGAAGAAGAGATTTTAAAAGATATTCAACTAACGACAATTCGTGATCAAAAAAGAAGCGATTTTGCGGAGCGATTTATAAACGATTTTAGGAAAGTGCATAAACAAGATCCGGATTTTTTTCGATTATTTTACCATATACTCGAGGAGCAATTATTAAATGTTCTTGTAGTCCGTTTTGCGCATGTCAGTTTTTCTAAAATGAAGATTTATTTAGAAAAAAGTGCACTTCCTTTGGACAAACTTGTAGCAATCGCATGTAAATATTTATCCAGTATTTCAAGTTATGTGAATGAAGCAGATGTTTTTCTTAGAGAGTTAACAAGAGAGAATCCGAACTATATAGAGGGACAATTACATACTTTACCAACTAACCAGCAAGTAACATTACTTCTTGTAATGTTTGATGTAGATTATGAAAAGTTTCGTACATATAGTTCTTTATTGAATGAGAGGTTAGAAGAACATACAGAATTTATATTGAAACTGCTAGGGGAAAAGGAAAAGGTTGAAGCAGTTAAACGGTATTTAAAAGGTAAAGATGATAGTGAAGTATTTATAGGTGGGAATTTACCGGAACATATTTGGCGGCTATTATTTTGTGTTCATAAATATTCGAATGTTGCGAGGCGATATATTGAAATATTGGCGAAGAAAAATGTTTGGGGTTTTATAAACTATGCAACACGTTATATGTGTCACACTCTCGGTCAGTCTCAAAACTACAAAAAAACTGGTAGTGTAAATAGAGAAACATATGAAGAAATTCAAAGTTTTTGTACACAGTTTTGGATTTCTAAGGAAAGATTTTTTGCGCATCGTCTAAGGCAACATGATTTAAATAGTGAGGATTTTTGTAAGACGTATGAATATGAATTGCTATGCTTTATGTTGGAGGAAGATCCTGAATTTATTCAACGTACTTTGCAATATGTAAGTAAAATGAATTATCTCATCATCGCACGAACGTTAGCTGAAAAAGGATATGAGCTAAATATAGGGAAAATGCGAGAAGAATTTTTTGTTGCTGCTTTGCAAATAAAATTGTCTACAGTGCGGGATACATATCGTGATTATTTACTAGGGAAATTGTCACTTGAGGATATGGAGCAAATACTTAAAAATCCGAAATATAGAAGTAGGTATTGGGGTATGCCGGTGTTAGAGGTTGCGCTTCTTTGGGATATAGATGATGTAGCGAAGAGGGAAGCTGTACTTACACTACAGTTTGGAGATGAAGATAGTGTTAATTTATACGAACTTCTTTACGAATGTTCTGTCAGAGGAGTAGAGCCGAAACAAGTATTAGAAAATCTGCTTTCGTATGGATTAAGTAAGGAAAAGCTTATCGCTTATGCAGTTGAAGAAGCTGCATGCTACAGTGAAGAGCGAAATAAGGCGAAGGAAGCGCTTGTTTGTGTAATTGTAAAAGAACAAGCGTACATCATTGAACGATTTGATGAGTATTCTGCTGTGGCCAAAGCATATATTTTAGAAGAGTTAGCAAAGGATAACATGATTAAAATGCGTCCAATTTTAATTAAAAGCTTAGGAGATTCATCTAAAAAAATGCGTGAGTCTGTAGTTAAACTGCTTTCAAAAGATGTAGAAGCTGCAGCAGATGTAGCAGTTGAACTTCATAATAAAAAGAAAATTGTTCGTGAAAATGTGATGAAAATACTTATAGAGTATAAGCTTGAAAAATATACGAAACTTGTACAGGAAGCTTTGCAAGAAAGTAAAAATGAATCTTTCGCAGGAAAATTCTCGTTTTTATTTCAAACGGAGGAAGAAAAGATAGAAGAACTATGTGCACGTATTTTAACTGAACAAACAAGAAATTCACTTCTGCAATTGATTGGGGATGAGCCACAAATCCGTTTACGTGACTCTGATGAAATTGCTGATGCTGCAATTCCGTTAGCCTATTTACAACAGTATATTTCAGATGCTGTTATTGAGAAGAAAGAAACAGCAGAAGTAATTGGTAGAGCTTTAAATGAAGAGGACTTAAAAGAATATGTGCAAACAATATATCAAATATGGATTTCTCAAGACGCAGATGTGAAGAAACGTGGAATTCTTTCGTTATACGGAATGTATAGTGACGACAAAATGGTCGACATACTTATAAAGCAAATTGATGAATGGGTGCTTCAAATGAGAGGAAAGATAGCAGCGGATGCCGTTCGTGCTTTAGGTTTGTCTTCATCTAAGCTTGCACTTATGTCTATTCATGCAATAGCATTTAAATATAAACATAAGCAAGTACGTAATGCAGCAAAAGAAGCGCTAAGTCTTGCTGCGAAAACACGTGGTATAACAGAGGAAGAGCTGGAAGATCAATTGGTGCCGGACCTTGGCTTTACTATACATGGTGAAAAAATAATTGATTTCGGGAATCGAAGTTTTACTGCCATTTTAACTACAGAGTCAAAAATTGAATTAGAGACAGAAGAAGGAAAACGTATGAAGTCACTTCCAAAGCCGAATGCAAAAGATGATGTAGAAAAGGCTGAAGAGGCTAAAAAAGAATTAGCCTCTTTAAAGAAGGAACTCCGAAATACTCTTTCCATGCAAAAACAACGATTGGAAACGGCACTTTCATTAAAGCGTTATTGGTCACATAATGCATGGAAGTCTGTATTTATGGATAATCCAATTATGAAGCAATTTTCTATTTCACTCATTTGGGGTGAGTATAAGGAAGGGAAGTTGCTGAAGGTATTCCGTTATGCAGAAGGTGGCGTGTTCTGTACAATTGACGGGAAGAGTTATGAACTTTCATCTGGCACTGTTATTGGTTTCGTTCATCCGTTAGAATTGTCTGGGGCGGAGAAGGAATTATGGAAAGAGCAATTAGAAAGTGCGGGAATTGTTCAGCCGTTCCTACAAATTGAGCGTCCAGTGTTTGTAGTAGAAGAGAATGATGAGAGTGCTATTGAGAGATTTGGCGGTATTTTACTAAATGGTCGTTCGTTATTCGGTAAGATGACGAAGCTTGGATGGATCCGTGGGTCTGTTCAAGATGGCGGTGTGTATTATACATTTTACAAAGAAGATACTCGTACCGGATTAGGCGTGCAATTGTCATTTAGCGGAGCGCCGATTGGTTATGAAGATGAAGAAGATGTATGTGTATTTGACATTCAATTTTATAAAGCAGGTACAGTGAATCGTGGTTCATATGAATACGATGAGATTGATGATGAAAGACGCATTGTACCAAAAGAAGTAGATAAACGCTTCTTTAGTGAAATGTTATATGATGTGCAAGTAGCGACAGATTCAAATCTTGGGCATAATGAAAGTTGGCGTAGCGAACGATAAGAAAAACCCCCTTCATTGGTAGGAAAATGAAGGGGGTTTTTCAATGTTTCAAAAGGTTCTTTCATAATAGAAGCGAATTAGGGGGAAGAGGATTTTTATCCTTTTAGAAGGGATTGGTATCATGATCAAATAGATGATTTATCATACGACTACACTGAATACAGCGGGAATAGAAGGGAAAATGTTAACGTTACAGCCACGGTAATGATAGAAAAGACTTTTACTATATGTAAGAGTCTCTTTTTTTGTAAACACGACAAAATTTGACAAAAAAATTTGCAGGAACTTGTTATAATTTCTGTTGGAATATTTTGTTTAACGAGAAATGGGTGTATAGCGTAAAAGATTTCGGTGTCATACAAATACATTTTTTGTTTTACATTCAAGGATTTCATAAGAGAAGAATTACAAAAATGAATGACATGGAGAAGTCATAGGGGGAGAGGAGATTTAGCATGAGTATTAAAGTAATAAGAGCAACAGGGGTAATGGGAGGAGCAGCAAGAGTTGCTGTAAAGGTAGATAACGAAGTAGTAATGAAACTTGAGAATAACGAAGAATATACGCTTCCTTTTGAATTAGATGAAGCGAATATTAAAGTAAAACAATTCTTTTTTGGAAGTAAAGAAAAGAAAGTAAAGGATGGCGATGTAGTAGAAATTAAGATAAATAGTATTGCTATGCTATTACTGATGGTGTCAATGATGGCTGTTTTATTTGGTTCGTCAATTGGTATAAATATTGTTGTTTTTGGTATGATAGGAGCTTTAGTTACATTAGTATACGGATTGAATAACTGGTTTCGTTTAGAGGTTAAATAATTATTGTATATATATTTATTTCAGTTGATTTACTATACATGGGATGAAAATATTTTTAAGTGGGAAATGGGG
>NZ_JBEUTW010000405.1:0-2143 GCF_040492675.1 Bacillus sp. AP50 | reverse complement strand
TTCTTCTCCTCTATCGCTTCCATTTCTTCATCAATTCTTTGTATAAGATTTTCTTCTGGATTATTTTGCAAAGAAGTATTTTTCAATCCCCATTTTGTTATTATAAATTCATTCGTTTTATTCATAGGATTAATAATAGTAGCTTTACTAGTTAATCGTTTTTTTATTTCATCATGATAGATTTTAATTCTATATCCCTCTTTTAGTGGAATGATATCTTTTACAATTGTTACATTTGTTCCTTCCATTTCCTTCGTATAAATTTTTTCACCTTTTTCATTAAAGACCTCTATCGATGCATATTTTTCACCTGCATAATAGCTATGAGGCGTTTTAGTAGTAATCGTAAAAATAGCTCGATTTTGCTCTAAGTCTGTATTTAATACGGCAAACTGGTCATCTCCTAATCCTAGGAATTGAATCGTTTCATTTACCAACTTACTCACTTTCATTTCGTTAATATCAATCTTTAAACTATTATCTTTTTCTTTTACATAGGCATAATACGAACTGAAATGGTACATACTATTCGTTTTCCCACCTGAAATTTCAACCGTATACACTCCATTTGGTACGTCTTGTAAATTGATATCTGTTGTTTCAATTGTTTTCTCTTGAATAACTGTATTCCCTTCTTTTAATTTAATTTTTCCTCCTTTTAATGTATCTATTTCATTTGTATTTAAATGGATATGCAAATTCCCTTTTAGCCCAAGTGGAGCAATTTGCTGATTCGTAACTATTTCGAAGTTGGAGTTTATCGGAATATCAGGATCAACTATAGCTCTTGCTTTCGCTAATTGTGATTCAGGCACTATATAAGCTAAAGAAGTAACAGCCGGAAAACCTTTCGCCCTATTCATCTCTATTTGTTTATGATTAAGCTTAAAACCCCACCTTTCAAAAACAGGTGTAAAATCAACTTGTCCATTCTTACTATAATACTGATTCATTAAATCTGGTAAAGAATGGTCACCTTTTTTGAAAGCAGTATTGCTAGCTAGTTTTCGATAACCTTGATACATTTTTGCAAATGCTTCATCGCCAGCTTTTTGTTTCGCCATCGTTAAAAGAATAAGTTTTTGTCGTAAATCTAAATCATCATAATTTTTATTTTCTTTCATTAGAGCATTATATAAATTCCGTTCTACCTGTTCCTTTTTCCCGAAATTAAACAACCAACCAACTTGATCTGCTTTTTTGCCGTATTTACTATATTGATATTGAACACCAAATAGATTATTAGAAACTTCTCCTGTAAATATTCCTTGATTATCAAAACCAGCTTGGTATCCATGAGCGATTTCATGTAAAGTTCCCCAACTTAGTTTATCTAACCACATCTTTGTACTATCTGTACTATTCGCTGTCCAATTTGTGCCATAATAGGCACCGCCAGCACCAGATATATCTGCTTTTAAGAAATAACGATTTTGACTTTTTTTATTTTCAAACGTTGAGCCATCTAAACCAATAATTGAATCATACATCACAAAAATATCTTCATAATACGCAATTAACTCATCCAACGATTGAAAATCTTTTAAAGATCTTACTAACTCTTTATCTTTTTTAGGTACAAATAATTGAAAACTCTCCCCTTGAAGTAACGCATACTCTCCATCAAATTGATCCCATGCACTAAAAAATTGAGATACACTTCCTTGTTGTTTATAAATGGGAAGGGGTTTAGTAGCACTTTCATTCCCTACTTGGTACTCAAGTACAGCGTGCTCTTCACCGTACGGAGTATCTATGAAAGGAACTAAAGACGTATCACCTTGGATAGTAACCCATTCATTTCCTACTTGTATGGATTTTTCATTTTTTGAGTCATTAGACAATAAACGTAATGTTAATTTGTCTTTAAAATTAGGATTTGTTTGTCTTACCTTTAATGGTGTATTTCTCTTCAAAATAAATCCTAAATCTTGTCGGTCATGATATTTCCCCTTACTTATGCCCGCCTGAAATATCCAAGTAGGCTCTTCTAAACTAGTAATTTTTTTTGCATTTATTCGTTCATCAGCATGTAAGTGTATATTTCCTATGAGGAAAAACATTGTATACATTAGGCCTATAACAAGTAACCTTTTCATTTGCATATCTCCTTCTCTATTTTTTTATATACAAAATACAATAA
>NZ_JBEUTW010000404.1:0-2160 GCF_040492675.1 Bacillus sp. AP50 | reverse complement strand
TTGCTACTATGAATATATCACTTTGGTTATCGCTTATGATTTTTGATCGGAGTATGTGGATGGTAGCAGGGCATTATATAATTGGAGCAATTGTTATTGTTTTTTCAAATATAAATAAGAGATAATCCAGCAATCTTAAAGTTGCTGGGTTTTATTTTGATATTTATAATTAAGAAACAAATTTTGAATAGAGAGTAGTGGGCGTTATGAGATGGAAAGCAGGAACGTTTGAAAAAATAGAAACGAATGACTCATCTATTGAGAAACTCATACATACATTTAAGGAACAAAACGTAAATGGCGGAGTGGTTATAAGCTGTTTTAAAGTACATAACGAAAATTTTTTTAAAGAAATACCATATTGGAAAGATGGACACGAGCACTTCTTTAGAAGAATCTTTAACTCTTTAGATATAATCAATAGCTTAGAAGAGTTAAAAATACATACGTCAGAAAAATATAAGTTGCATTTTAAAGAGCAATGGGCAGTCATGCTTGATGGTAGCATTGCCGCTCAAATTTTGTCGGGCGGAGCATATGAAGGATTTAAGGAACGACCAGTTATCGCAAAACAATTAGCCGTGAATGTATGTCAATATATGTTCCAAGATCGCTATGAAGATATTAAAGTGTTCAAAAGCTATTGCCCTTGGACAGATTGGTTTTACGATGTTGCATGGGATGCTACTTGGATGGTGTCAGATAGTAGGGAGCGTAAAATGTGGTTTATTTGTGCTACGGATACGGATTGATAGATAAAGAGCCTTGTAGGAATGCTTCAAGGCTCTTTATCTATTGGGATTGAATAGAAAACGAATCATATAAATGATATACTAAAAAATGTTTGTAATGTCAGTTTCATACTATTATATAGTGCTGACTTACTAGAAAAGATAAGAGGAGAATGAGCGTGCAAAAGATAAAGAGATTATTGCTATTAATGATGGTAGTAGGATTAACAGCAGTTGTTTTAGCAGGGTGTGCAAATCCGAAAGATACTACAGAAGAATTTTTAACAGCGATACAAAAAGGTGATGTAGAAAAGGCTCGTACATTTGTTGAGAGTGACAAGGAATTTAATAAACTAAATGAAAAAACAGATGATGCTGAGGCAAAAGCAATGCTAAGTGCAATTACAAAAACCTTTAAATTTGAAAAGCTAGAAGAAGTATCGAAAAAGGATGACAAAGCAGAAGTGAAAGTGAAAATTACATCTGCTGATCTATCCGTTGCTGTAACAAAAGCAGTGGGAGAAGTTATGCCAATGGCGTTCGCTAGTGCCTTTAGTGAAGACAAAGAACAATCTGAAAAAGCAATCGAAAAAACAATGACATCAACTATCGTCAAAAACTTAGCAGATAAAGATGCAGCAATGGCAACTCGCGAAGTTACATTGAACTTAAAGAAAGACAAAGATGGCGACTATAAAATCGTTGCTGACGATAACTTGAAAGAAGTATTGTTTGCCAATGCGAAGTCTTTGGAGAAGATGTTTGGTGGGAAGTAATTGAATTAGATAAAAAGAGACACCATATCACGTAGAAGGTTGATATGGTGTCTCTTTTTTATGAACCTGGAGAGGTTTGAACTCAAGAAATTAATTCTATAAATTTCATATTATGATTTTTTGGTTTATGACATACAGCTAATTGTAACAGAGGAGGTACTGTATTCTATGTTTTCTTATGCGGATCCTGTAACGTAGAAAGGTAAAATTTCTGGACCAGATTTTAATTAGTGTTCCTTCAGCTTTAATGAGGAGGTGTACGAAGATGTTGTGACTATACCTGCTGGGTATTATTAATTGTGAAGTCAAATAAGAAAACAATTTATTAGAGGAAGATTAGTTAGTTTAAGTATCAGATTTAGGTGTTTAACAGGGGGTACTAATTAATTTCAGTTCTTTCATGAAAAATTATAGAAAAAGTATGGATAAACAAATTCTTGTTTTAAGTGAATTTTGTGAATGTGGGGGCTGCTTTAAATAAAGATGGTCAAACACTATGTAAATAATTAGGAATGTTAAAATATGCAAAATTGCATATTAAATATTTTAAATCTTATGCTAACCTTATAATGCGAAATATAACATTTGTTGGTAATTATTCATTTTTGAAAGATAAAAAATGAATAATTACAGTGAATTGTATACCACTGTCC
>NZ_JBEUTW010000403.1:0-7617 GCF_040492675.1 Bacillus sp. AP50 | reverse complement strand
AAGAAAAATATTGTCAAACTCACCCATAAAGCAATTATATTCATATACCATATTTAAAGGAGGCTTCATTATCTATGATTCTTAAGTTAAATTCCACTTCTTTTGAAGTAGCAACATCCATTTTACAGGTTCAAATTCCAGCTTATAAAGTTGAAGCAGACTACTTAAATAGTACTGCCATACCTCGTTTATATGATACTGTAAACGATATTCAAAATTGCGTTGAAACATTCTATGGATATTTTTCTGAAAATAAACTTGTCGGTTTTATTTCTTTTGTACAAGAAGAAAAACTAATCGATATCCACAGGTTAGTTGTATCGCCCGATTTTTTTCAAAAAGGAATCGCAACGAAACTCCTAATTTATATATTTAACATGTTTCCCTCTTCAATGACATACATTGTACAAACAGGTAAAGCGAATACCCCTGCTATTACTTTATATAAAAAACACGGATTCATTACAGTATCAGATACAATACTTCCTGACGGTATGATTCTTACGCAATTAAAAAAGACAGAATACACAAAATAATTTGACTTATTCGCTCCTTTATGTTATTTTTTACTTTATAAAACCTTTTGCTGAGTCCAAATTTTGGAGCGGGGGAACCATTTTTGTAGCTATGCTACTTGGGGCGAATCTTTTTTAAGTAGGGAAACTCTCACTTCCCGAGTCCGACAGCTAACCTCGTAAGCGTAATGGGAGAGGAAGGTGCTTTTTGCCTATGTTACACATTTTGCCTCCTTAATTATAAATATGGGATCGATATCAAATAGTCACCTATATTTATAGAAAAGGAGAATGTATTATGTTACGTTTATCTGATCACGCAATTAAAATGATGGAGCAAAGACTTCGAATTGAAAAACAACGCACATATCAAGCAAATAAGGTTGTAGATAACTTACATCACAAATACTTCTTTCAGCATATTTTTCAACCGAAAAGATAAAGAAAATGTTTATTTAATATTAAAAAACACAAGGTGTGTCTTACAAAGACATTCCTTGTGTTTTTTATATTCTTTATAAAATTCTCACTACATTTAAGCTTGCTGTAATCGCACCTGCTATAGTAGTCACATGCCCTACACCTAACGGGCCATTTTGTAATATTAATGTTGAATTGGCACTCGTCACATTCACAAGAAGTGTATTTGAAATGGCTGGTTCGATTACTACAGTTGATGTCGTTACGTTTTGTATAAAACTCCCTGTTAGTTGCGTTCCATTTAATAGCAATCTAACAGATACTGTCTCATTCCCACCATTTGCATCCCCTTGAAAATAGTAGCTTACTAAATATATTCCTGGCGTCGTTACTGTGACTGTCGTAGCACTAGTTAAAGATACACCAGTTCCATATACAGTGGATCCAGAATTAATTGGGATGTTGGCACTTGCTGCAATTGTGCTTGTTGATGTAGAGAAGAAATAGCCACCACCTGTCGATATAGCAGATGATCCTGTTGCTCCTGTCAAGCCAGTTGGACCTGTTGCTCCTGTTGGGCCCGTTACCCCCGTTACCCCTGTTGCTCCAGTTATTCCTTGTATACCTTGGATTCCGGTTGGTCCAGTTGCACCAGTCACTCCTGTCGCTCCTGTTGCGCCGGTTGCTCCCGTCACACCTTGTGGGCCTTGAATTCCTTGGATTCCTTGTGGGCCTGTTATTCCAGTCACTCCTGTTGCTCCCGTCGGACCCGTTATCCCTTGCGAACCTTGGATTCCTTGGATTCCTTGTGGACCTGTTACTCCCGTAGAGCCGGTCGCTCCTGTTGGGCCTGTTACTCCTTGTGGACCTTGAATTCCTTGAGGACCTTGAGGACCCGTTACTCCCGTCGGACCTGTTGCTCCAGTTGCACCGGTTGGACCCGTCGAGCCAGTTATACCTTGTATGCCTTGAGGTCCAGTCGGGCCTGTTGGACCAATCGGACCTTGAATTCCTTGCAGACCTTGAATTCCCTGTGGACCGGTTGGACCTTGTATCCCTTGTATTCCCTGAATCCCTTGCGGGCCTGTTGCACCAGTTGGACCGGTTGGACCCTCTGGGCCTTGCACTCCTTGTATTCCAGTCGCTCCCGTTGGACCTATATCTCCTTGTGGACCTTGAATACCTTGTATTCCTTGAGGACCAGTTGGACCTGTTATGCCACTCGGACCTTGTACGCCTTGCACTCCTTGAGGACCGGTTGGACCACTCGGACCTTGGATTCCTTGTAGCCCCTGTAAACCAGTTGGACCGGTCGCTCCCCTTACTCCTTGCTCACCTTGTATGCCTTGTATCCCTTGAGGGCCGGTTGGACCGATTGGCCCCTGTGCCCCTTGCACTCCTTGTGGACCAGTCGGACCGGTTGCTCCTACCGGTCCCTGGATTCCTTGTAGACCTTGCGGACCAGTCGGACCGGTTACTCCTTGTATCCCTTGTGGACCTTGAATGCCTTGATCACCCGTTGGACCCGTTGCCCCCATTGGTCCCTGTACTCCTTGCAAACCTGTTACACCAGTTGCTCCGGTCGGTCCCTGTATTCCTTGTACCCCTTGAATTCCAGTCGCTCCTGTTGCTCCGGTCGCTCCTGTTGCCCCTGTTGCTCCAGTCGGACCAGTTGGACCCCCTGGTGATCCTGCTGGACCGGTTGGACCAGTTGGACCTCCTGGTGGACCAGTTGGACCGGTTGCTCCAGTCGGGCCAGTTGCAGAACCTGTCGGACCAGTTATCCCAGTGGCTCCTGTTGGGCCAGTTGGACCTGGATCACCTTGTAAACCGGTTGGACCAGTCGGACCGATTACACCTTGCACTCCTTGTATTCCTTGTATTCCTGTTGGACCTACCTGCCCCATCTCTCCCTGGGGACCTTGTAAACCTTGAACACCAGTTTCCCCTTGTGGACCCATTGGTCCTTGCTCCCCTTGAATTCCTTGAGAACCAGTTGGCCCTGTTGGACCAATCGGACCCTGTATTCCTTGTATTCCGGTTACACCTTGTAAACCACTACCTCCTAAATTACCTTGCACACCTTGTATACCAGTATTTCCAGTTGGTCCAGTCGGACCAATTTCCCCTTGCACTCCTTGTATTCCTTGTACTCCTGTTGGGCCGGTTGGACCGATTTCTCCTTGCATTCCTTGTATGCCTTGTATTCCTGTTGGACCGGTCGGACCGATTGGGCCAGGAATTCCTTGTATCCCTTGAATACCAGTTGGACCAGTCGGACCTCTTTCTCCTTGTATTCCTTGAACACCTTGTATTCCCTGTGGGCCTCGTTCTCCCATAGGTCCTTGATTACCTTGAGAACCTTGTGGTCCAGTTAAACCAGTTGGGCCGGTTGGACCATTTTCTCCTTGCACCCCTTGCACTCCTTGTATTCCTTGTGGGCCGGTTGGACCGATTGGACCTTGTACGCCTTGTATTCCTTGCGGTCCAGTTGGTCCACCTAAAGCACCAGTTGGACCGGTTGGACCAGTGGGCCCCGTAATACCTGGCGGTGGAAAAGGAATAGGTGCTTGAAACTTACTACACTTATCTTGATTCTTCACAAGCATCTCCCCCGTTATAACTAACGTATCAAACTATTTTTAATACATTTAAACTAGCTGTTATCACACCAGATAATGTCGTTACATGCCCGATAGCTAACGGACCATTTTGTAAAGACAAAGTTGCATTTGAAGAAGTAACTTCAATGACCATCGTATTCGAAACTGCTGGTTCTAATATAAAAGTACCTCCTGTAACATAAAAAATAAAACTTCCTGCGACTTGTATTCCATTTAAAGTAAGCCTCACTGAAATTGTTTCATTTCCGGCAGTTGGATCGCCTTGAAAATAATAGCTTACTAAATAAATTCCCGGCGTACTTAACGTTACAGTTGTTGCATTTGTTAAACTGACATCAGAACCAAAAACTGTAGATCCAGAATTAATTGGTATTAACGCATTCGCTGCAATTATACTCGTTGAAGTAGAAAAGAAATAACCTCCCCCGCTAGGTAAGCCAGTCGCTCCTGTCGCTCCCGCTATTCCCAAGAAACCTATTGAACCTGCACTACCAGTTGCTCCTGTCGGTCCCACCACGCCACTTGGGCCCTGACTACCTTGTGCTCCAACTGGGCCTATACTACCACTAGCACCTGTCACCCCACTTGCTCCAATTGGACCTTGCAACCCTTGAATCCCTTGTATACCTTGTATTCCTTGCGGACCCGTTGCACCTGTATTGCCTGTCGTTCCCGTTATTCCTTGTATTCCCGTAATCCCTTGAACACCTTGCACACCTTGTGGTCCAGTTGCCCCGGTTGCTCCAGCAGCTCCAGTTTCACCCATTGCACCAGTAATTCCAACATTCCCTTGTGGGCCTTGAGGTCCTTGACTACCTTGCGCTCCTTGGACTCCTTGTGGGCCTGTTATACCGACTTCCCCTGTATTTCCTTGGGGACCTCTAATTCCTTGTGCACCTGTTGGACCGATAATTCCTTGCACTCCTTGTATTCCTTGCACTCCTTGCGCTCCTGTTGGACCCGTTATTCCTTGTAATCCTTGAGAACCTTGCAAGCCAATAGCTCCAGTCGGTCCTATTATTCCTTGCACTCCTTGAGGACCTTGTGGACCTTGTGTGCCTGTCAATCCGGTAGTCCCTTGTATCCCTTGAACACCTTGAGGACCTTGTATTCCAGCTGCTCCTGTTTCCCCTTGAATTCCTTGAACTCCTTGTATACCTTGTGCTCCAGCAGGACCAGTTGCTCCTCGGATTCCTTGTGTTCCTTGAGCTCCTTCCGCTCCTGTAACACCAGCTGGACCAGCTATCCCTTGTATTCCCACCATTCCTTGTGCACCAGTTGGACCTATTACACCTTGTATACCTTGAATACCTTTAGGACCTTCCGCACCTGTTGGACCAGTTACTCCCAGCGGACCTTGTATTCCTTGAGAACCTTCTGCACCTGTTGGACCTGTTATACCTTGGTTACCTTGTGGACCTTGTGCCCCTTGTACTCCAACTGCTCCAACTACACCTGGGGAACCTTGTGCACCTCTTACACCTTGAGGACCGGTTGGACCTGTTATACCTTGCACTCCTTGCGCTCCAATTGGTCCTATCCCTCCGCTTACACCTGTTGAACCAGTCGCACCCGTTGGACCTGGTGGACCTCCTGGTGGACCGGGTGGGCCAGCTGGGCCAGTCACCCCACTAGAAGGGCCAATTGGACCGGTCACTCCCGTCGGACCGCCCGGTGGTCCTTCTGAGCCTCGAATACCAATGCTACCCGTCGCTCCCGTTATACCTCTTATTCCTTTTATCCCTTGAAAACCTGTTGCTCCCGTTATACCTTGTATTCCTTGCACACCTTGTGGTCCTTGTAAACCTATTACACCTGTTATCCCCTTTATTCCACTTATACCTTGGGCACCTTGCATTCCAGTAGAACCAGTTGGACCCACTTCACCTTGTATTCCTTGAGCTCCTTGTGGGCCTTCTTCTCCAGTAATTCCTTGTATACCTTGGAAGCCGTCTTCCCCTTGTATACCAATAGCCCCTTGCTCTCCTTGTATTCCTTGAACACCTTGAGGGCCTTGTGGACCAGTTATACCCGAGACTCCAGTTATGCCTCTCTCTCCCTGCATTCCTTGTGCCCCTGTTTGTCCTCGCTCACCTATTTCCCCTTGTATTCCTTGTATGCCTTGTATACCTTGACTACCAGCAGGACCCGTAGATCCTTGTATTCCTTCTAATCCTTGTACTCCAATATCACCAATTAGACCTTGGTTACCAATTAATCCTTGAGCACCTTGGAGACCAGTCGGGCCAGTTATACCTTGCTCTCCTGTATCACCAATAGCCCCTTGTATTCCTTGTGCTCCTGTTGTCCCTTGGGGACCTTGTATTCCCCTGATACCTTGAGGACCTTGGGGCCCAGTTGCTCCCGTCGGTCCAGTCACCCCTGTAGGACCAACAGGACCTTCATGCCCTCCAGTTGGACCGATTGGACCACTATTACCTGTCGGACCCGTTGCTCCTATAAGCGGAAGAGGCAGTGCCACTCCAAATTTTTTGCACTTTCTATGATGACGCACAACAATCCCCCTTCCCCAAAATAATTACACCTTTTATATGAAATGCATTTTTATAAGAAAAGTACACCTTTGACCTCATTTTTTTAAAATAAAGAAGCCTATCATTTCATCTATTTGAAATCATAGGCTTCTTTTATAAAAACACTTTACTTTCTAGCTTTAATAATAAAAGTAGTCGGCACCATTCTAGCTTTATATAAAGAATAATACTTCGTAGACGGCTCAGCTAGTTCTCCATCAAACGAGCTTGATGGTTCAGGCTCTTCTATTCTCTCAATTTTAAATCCCGCTCTATTTAACTCATTTATGTATGTACTTATTTTTCTCTTATATAATGTCGCTTGTACATTTTCTCCTTTAAATGTTTCAAACGTAATGGGCGTTTCCTCATGATAAGAAGACTTTATAGCAACTTCTTCTGTACCATACTGTAAGTTTGAATATATGGGATGCTCCCAGCTAAAAATAAAACTTCCTCCTGGCTTTACATACGAATAAATCAATTCCAACGTTTTTCTTAAATCCGAAGTCCAGCCTAATGCATAAATGGAGTATACAATATCAAAATAATCTTTCGGTATATCCCCTTCTTCTTCCATTGCTCCACATATTAACTTTGGATTCCAACTCTTTAACGTTTCATTCGCTATTTTAATTTGTTCACTTGAAAGATCCAGGCCCCATACTTCCTCTGCTCCATGTTCCCCCATATATTTCAGCGAATGCCCACTTCCACATCCAATATCAAGTACCTTTTTATCTTTAATTGAATCGAACAAATGAATCTCATCTTCAGACGCCGTATAAGGACCATATTTCGGTAAACAATCCACTTGAAAGAAATAAGGTGCAACTGTATCCCAACACTTTTTATTTAAAGCTAACATTTGCGTACCTTTCATATGCTACATTCCCCCATCCATTTTCTTCCCCACTATTAATTACACATCATAACCCGTTCTTCCTTTTCTCTTCGCTCGGTAATTTTTCACTTTTGCAATTGTACCGCACGCTCTTCCTCCTTCTTCTCCAGCATACATACCGCACCATCTTTTACTTCCATTACGCGAATGATCATAAAATACCCAGCGACAATCTGGACATGCTTTTAACCTTCCCCACACATTTTCTTGAATTGACATTAACACAATGCTTAACACTTTTGTATACACATTCTCTTCATATACTGGTTCATATGTAATACCTTTCATATCATCCTTTATATGTACATGAAATGGGTATTTCTCTAACCATTTTTGTAATGATCCTTCGCCTTCAATTGTCATCCGAATATCTTCTCGAAAACCTCTTAATTCCTCTATCGTATGAAATGGAAACTCTTCATCAAAATATTCTTTCATAAAGAGCTTTATATCTTCTTTTGTTTGCAGCAAATCAATTGGCTCTCTCGTATCGTTTTGTATTCTCCATGTATTTAAAAATTCCCGAATATATTCTAGTTCATTTGGAGCGTTTTGATTCAATTCGATCCACCTTCTTCTTAAAATTTACTTTTTTCTGACTTTATGTATAATTATAGTAT
>NZ_JBEUTW010000402.1:0-9981 GCF_040492675.1 Bacillus sp. AP50 | reverse complement strand
ATAAGAGGGAGGAATTTATAAAGTGAAGACAGTTATAGAAGGTGTGTATAGTCCTTGTTATGGAAAAGTAGAGAAGTTATTTGTGACGGAAAGTTCTTACGTATACGAGTGGGAGAAATTAGCATTAATTGAAACAATAGATAAACAGAAAGTAGAAATTAAGATAGGGATCAGTGGTTATATTGAATCATTAGAAGTAGTAGAAGGACAAGCTATTGCTGATCAAAAATTATTAATAACAGTAAGGGATGACCTTTTAGTAACAGGCAGTGATTAATGTAAGTGACGTGTATTTTTGCTCTTTTAAATCATTATTTTTACACTGAATACTTTTAAAAACGCTTACATTAAATGGGTTGGCAAAGTGAAAAGGGGGGATTTATATGATGGATCAAAACCAAGGATTAAAAAGAGAATTGAAAAGTAGGCACATATTTATGATTGCACTCGGTGGAGTTATTGGTACAGGACTTTTTTTAGGGTCAGGTTATACGATTCATGAGGCTGGACCTGGAGGAGCAATTGTAGCGTATCTTGTCGGTGGATTTGTAATGTATTTAACGATGCTCTGTCTTGGAGAATTAGCTGTTGCGATGCCTGACGCAGGGTCTTATCAAACGTATGCGACAAAGCATATTTCCCCTGCAGCAGGTTATGTAGTCGGATGGATGTCGTGGTTAAACTGGTCTGCTACGATAGGTATTGAATTAATTGCAGTTAGTATTTTGATGAAACGTTGGTTTCCTGATGTACCGTCATGGATTTGGTGTGTAGTGTTCGCGGTACTGCTCTTTGCTATTAATGCGTTATCTTCAAGAAGTTTTGCGGAAGTGGAATTTTGGTTTGCAAGTATTAAAGTAATTACAATTATTGCATTTATTATTTTAGGCGGGGCGGCAATGTTTGGTTTTCTAGATATGAAAGGAAATGAACCAGCACCGATGTTCTCTAGCTTTACTGATTACGGGGGACTGTTTCCGAATGGATTATCAGCCATTTTAATTACGATGATTGCAGTTAATTTTTCTTTCCAAGGAACAGAACTAGTTGGTATTGCAGCAGGTGAGAGTGAAAATCCGGAGAAAACGATCCCGAAGGCAATTAACAATACAGTTTGGCGTATACTTGTTTTCTTTGTACTATCTATTTTTATTCTTGCTGGACTATTCCCTTGGCAGCAAGCAGGAGTAATAGAAAGTCCATTTGTAGTTGTATTTGATAAAATTGGTATTCCTTATGCAGCTGATATTATAAATTTCGTTATTATTACAGCAGTTCTATCCGTTGCGAATTCAGGATTATATGCAACTTCTCGTATGCTATGGTCTATGTCTAATCAAGGAATGATTAGTCCGATTTTTGGTAAGTTATCTAAAAACGGTGTTCCTATTTATGCATTGATTGTAAGCACAATTGTAGGTTGTCTCTCATTATTATCAGGTATTTATGCGGAAGATACAGTTTATTTATGGCTGCTTTCTATCGCTGGATTTGGAGCGATACTAGTTTGGGCATCTATTGCTCTATCTAACTTATTAGCTAGAAGGTCATACATAAAGCAGGGCGGGGATGTCAAAGACCTGAAATTTAAAACACCGCTGTATCCATTCGTACCACTGCTTGCGTTAGTATTAAATGTAACAGTAATCGTTGGCATGGCCTTTATTCCAGAACAAAGAATGGCATTGTATTGTGGTATTCCATTTATGATTGTTTGTTTACTGTTTTATCGTGCGACAAGAAATAAGGTACGTAAAGTAGAGCATATTGAAAAGATCAATACAACAAAAGTAGAAAGTTTATAATATTGAGTAATTTGGAGACTGTAAAATTGTAAACAGTCTCTTTTTTTGTGAAAATAAAGCTGGAAACATACTATGTATGCAAAGGGGAATTAGCGATGAATCGAGAAATTTCGCAGTTGTTAAAACAAATAGATTCAAGGAAAGAGGAATTGTTAGAACTTACAAAAACATTAATTCGTTTTGAAACACCAGCACCGCCAGCGAGAAATACAAATGAAGCGCAAGAATTTGTTGCAGAGTTTTTAAGAAAACGAAATTTTAGTATTAATAAATGGGATGTATATCCGAATGATCCGAACGTTGTTGGGGTAAAAAAAGGAATAAAAAGTGACTCATATAAAAGTCTTATTATTAATGGGCATATGGATGTAGCTGAAGTGTCAGCAGATGAGGCGTGGGAAACAGATCCATTTGATCCATTTATAAAAGATGGCTGGTTAGTTGGACGTGGCGCAGCAGATATGAAAGGGGGATTGGCTGGGGCACTATTTGCTATTCAGCTTTTACAAGAAGCTGGCATTGAATTACCTGGAGATGTAATCTTTCAATCCGTAATTGGGGAAGAAGTTGGAGAAGCTGGCACGCTTCAATGCTGCAGGCGAGGTTATGATGCTGATTTTGCAGTCGTAGTGGATACGAGTGATTTACATATGCAAGGACAGGGCGGCGTAATTACTGGATGGATTACTGTGAAAAGCCCGCAAACGTTTCATGATGCAACACGTAGGCAAATGATCCATGCAGGGGGACGTTTATTCGGAGCGAGTGCGATTGAAAAAATGATGAAAATTGTGCAAAGTTTACAAGAATTAGAGCGCCACTGGGCAGTCATGAAAACATATGAAGGCTATCCATCTGGAACAACAACAATTAATCCAGCTGTTATTGAGGGGGGAAGGCATGCGGCGTTTATTGCGGATGAGTGCCAGTTATGGATAACAGTGCACTTCTATCCGAACGAAACACATGAACAAATAATAAAAGAAATTGAAGAATATATTGGAAAGGTAGCAGCTGCCGATCCATGGTTAAGTGAAAATCCGCCACAATTTAAGTGGGGTGGAGAATCAATGATTGTAGATCGTGGTGAAATTTTCCCTTCATTAGAAGTAGATAGGGAACATGCAGCTGTAAAAAAACTTAGCTCAGTACACGAGTCTATTTTATCAAAAAATGCAATTTTAGATATGTCTGCAACGGTAACTGATGGCGGTTGGTTTAGTGAGTTTCACATTCCAGCGATTATATATGGACCAGGTACATTAGAAGAAGCACATTCTGTAAATGAGAAAGTTGAAGTTGAACAGTTAATTGAATTTACAAAAGTAATAACAGCATTTATATATGAATGGTGCCACACGAAAAAATAGATTTGCATAGTAAAATCGTACGAGTATGTATACTTGTACGATTTTTTATTGAACTATTTCAGAGTTGAATATAAACAACTGAAATAGTTCTTTATTTTGCTATGTCTTTCGTTTTATTTCAAGTAATTTCTCTTTTGCTAATTCAACGGCGATCGCATCATCTAAATAGCCAATTGGAAAGAGATAGTCGGGAATAATATCTGTCGATAAAATGAAATAAAGTAATGCGCTCCCAAGAACTGCACGTTCTTCTTTTGAAATGGTTTCATTGCAAAATTGTTGATACATATCTGTTAATTGTTCAATAAAAGGACCAGCACTATCAATTTGCTCTAATTTGCTTGCGAAACTGTTATGAATACGTTTTTCGCCTTCTGTTGTCTGGGCATAGCGTTCGTAATTTTCGAGTTCTTGTTTTACGCGAGTTGTAGTGTAATCGAAATCGAATAAGTTAGAGGATTGCAGCGTTTGCTGAATGGTATCAAGAGATGTGTACATATCTGTTTTTTCTTTATTAATGTGAGGAGAATCAGGGTACATTTCATCAAATAACAATTGGGGTGGAACTTGAAGACATTCTGCAAATTTTTGTAGATGTTTTTGTTTTGGCGGTTGTTTACCATTAATAATTCTTGAGACTGTTGCAGGATCAATATTTGTAAGTATTCCTAGTTGGCGCATAGATAAGGCGCGTTCTTTTAAAAGTTTTTTTATTAATTTGCCAAGCCGATCATTCGGGTTTTCATTAGCCATAGTGTAGGCACTCCTTTTTTAGTGTTGAAAAAATATTGAGCATTTATTACAAGTATATGAAACAGACAGGCACAGTTGCTCAACATTTTCATAATATGCATTGAAAAGTGAGAAAAAGGGGTGACTATTTATGAGTACGGTAGGCTTATTTTCAATTTTTTTAATCGGGATCGCTTCTAATTTAGATAATGCAGGTGTTGGAATTGCATATGGCATTCGTAAAATTCGTATTTCGTGGTTTAACAATTTTATCATCGCATTCTTTGGATTTTTATTTACTTTACTAGCTGGATTTTTTGGAAACTGGATTGCGTTATTTATTTCAGAGTTTACAGCAAATCTGATTGGAGCAATCGTTTTAGGGATAATCGGTGTGTTTATTTTATGTCAGCCTTTCTTGGGCCAAAAAAATACTGCAGGTTCTAAAGATGATAATGTACTTATGGGAATTTTACGTGATCCGGAAAAAGCAGATTTTGATGGTTCTAAAACAATTAGTTTCTCAGAAGCAATTGTTTTAGGAGTTGCGTTGTCTATTAATAATATTGCAGGTGGATTTGATGCAGGGGTAACAAATTTAAATCTTTGGCTTACAGCGACTATTTCTGGGGTGTTTAGTTTTATTTGTATTAGTGGTTTTGCGTATGTAGGAAAACGATTTTTAGCAGAATACTTAGGGAAATGGGCGACAGTTATCGCAGGAGTGTTATTAATTCTTATTGGGATCGATCAGTTGTTGTAAGGAGAGTAGAAAACAAGGTTCGAGTATTTCCTTGGAAATACAGCAAGAGATTGCATATATCGACGTACTTTTCTCCATACTAATACGGATTTCTTTTAAGAAAGGGGGATTTGTATGGGACGCGGGAAAGCATTTGATCATAAGAAAAAAGGGCATGATCATCAACCACCTAAAGGTGCGTTCATTCATAAAGATGTAAATGAACATACTTTGGAAGAGGAAGAGCTACCAGTAAATATTGAGGCGTATAAAAATAGTTTAAAAAAACATTAAAAGCACCTACATAGGTGCTTTTTTACCGTATATCTTCAATTAATTGTTCGGATTCTTCATGCATACTGTACTCACTTAATACTTGAATGCAAAGCCACTTTAATTCCTCAATCGTATGCTCAAGTTCTTCAGGAAGCACATGATAAATGTCTTCAAGTCCCATCCCGAAATGAATAAGTTCAAGTACTTGATCATCGATGTTCCGATCCATTAATAATTCAAGTACTTCTAAATTGAATATGTATCGGTGAGCTTCGTCGAGTGAAACAACTTTTAACTTCAAGCTTTCTACAATACTCAATATAAAAAGAAGGATTGTTTTTTCAAGAACAGGTTGTTTTCCCATTTGAAATATTAGTTTCATCTTTCACACCTCCACATATAGCGCTAGGTTGTACTATATTATTCAGGAGGGGGGAACAAATATGCATGATATAGAGAAACTTTCAGCACTGTTTTTGTAAGAGGATTGATAACTGACAAAAGTGAGGTTTTGGCGAAATAAAAAATCCTGCTAGTATAGCAGGATAACTCGCGATTAAAAAATGCTCCAACCTTCTTGAGCAGAAAGAAGTTCAAGGATTTTAAAACCGGCAATACTATTTCCGTTTGCATCTAAAGCTGGTCCGAAAATACCGATTCCCATGTCTCCTTTTACGCAGCCAAAAATACCACCGGCTACACCACTTTTTGCAGGAATACCAACACGAATTGCAAATTCACCAGATTCGTTATACATACCACATGTGACCATAAATGTTTTGCAAATTTTTGTAATATGCTTAGGGATAATTTGTTTTTTCTTATATGGATCATATCCATCCATTGCAAAAATTAAGCCGATACGTGCTAAATCGATGCAGTTTACTTCAACTGCGCATTGACGAGTATATAAATCCATAAGTTCTTCAATATCACAATCGATAATTCCGTTTTGTTTCATATAATAACAAAGTGAACGGTTTAGGTAAGCTGTCTCTAGTTCTGAATCGGCAACTTTAGAGGAATAATTAATAGTAGGATTATCTGTTATTTCACGTACAAAATGAAGAATACGTTCCATTTTTTCCTCGTTATCTTTTCCTGCTAACATGCTTGTAATAGCTAAAGCTCCTGCATTTATCATTGGATTAAGGGGTTTGGACGGACTTGTCGTTTCTAACTTAATAATAGAATTAAATGGGTCACCCGTTGGTTCCATTCCAACTTTAGAAAATACATATTCTTCACCACGGTCTAAAAGGGCAAGGGCAAGTGTAATTACTTTGGAAATACTTTGAAGAGTAAATAGTGTTTGTGAGTTGCCTGCATGGATATATTCTGTTTCTTTATGGAAAATGGCAATCCCTAAATCGTCTGGATTTGCATTTCCTAGTTCGGGGATATAAGTAGCAAGTTTTCCTTTTTTCGTATATGGTTTTACTTGTTCTAACAACTGTTGTAAGTTGTTTGTTTCAATGCACTGCATAGTACCAACGCTCCTATTTTGAATTAACTAAGTTTACTTTTCCCGATATGCTCGGAAATAAATAATAACATGAAAAAGTGGAATGATAAAACGAAAGTTCAATGTGCTATAATAGGTCTTTCGTTTCGAGTATTCTGTATTTTAAAAAGGAGAATTTTCCTTTTATATAACAGTTTGGAAATAGGAGATTTATCCATAAAAAGTTCAGAAATAAAAACTACACATCTATACAACTATATGTTATTATGGTTATGTAATAGAAAGCGTTTTCTAAAGCGTACTTATAATGATAACGATTTCATAAATTTAATTAGGGGGAATTAAAATGTTGCAGTTTTTACAACGTATTGGTAAAGCTTTAATGCTTCCGATCGCAGTACTACCAGCAGCAGGATTATTGCTTCGTTTAGGGCAACCAGATGTATTTGATATTCCTGTTATGGCACAGGCCGGCGCAGCAGTTTTTGATAACTTAGCACTTATTTTTGCAATTGGTATTGCAATCGGTCTTTCAGTGGATGGTAGTGGTGCAGCAGGTCTTGCAGGTGCAATTGGTTATCTTGTTATGAAAAATAGTATTGATGCACTTAGCAAAGGGTATTCAACTGCTGAATTACAAGGTAAATTAAGTAAAGTCCAAGATTTAATAGGTAATAGCGCAAATGTAGATCCATCTAAGCTTGCGGATACAATGACACAAGTATCTAAGGCTGCTGAATTATCGACTAAAGTAGATATGAAAGTCTTAGGTGGTATTATTGTTGGTGTTATAGCAGGACTTCTTTATAATAAATTCCATAAGATTAAACTTCCAGAATGGTTAGGTTTCTTTGCTGGAAAACGTTTCGTTCCAATTGTTACATCAGTCGTGATGCTGATATTAGGAATTCTATTTGCACAAATTTGGCCAACAATTCAAAATGGTATTGATGCATTAGCTCATGGAATTGTTAATTTAGGTGCAATTGGTTCAGGATTATTTGGTTTATTAAACCGTTTATTAATCCCAATTGGTTTACACCACGTAATGAACACATACTTCTGGTTTGTATTTGGGGACTTTACAAATGCAGCAGGTAATGTTGTTAATGGTGATATTGCTCGTTTCCTTGCAGGTGACAAAACAGCAGGTATGTTTATGACTGGTTTCTTCCCAGTTATGATGTTCGGTTTACCAGCAGCATGTTTCGCAATGATTGCAGCTGCTAAACCAGAAAAGCGTAAAGCAGTTACTGGTATGTTAGCTGGTCTAGCATTAACTTCATTCTTAACTGGTATTACAGAGCCTATTGAATTCTCATTCATGTTCTTATCACCAGTATTATATGGTATTCATGCTGTATTAACAGGTCTTTCTTTATTCATTACAACATCGCTTGGCATTCATGATGGTTTCTCATTTAGTGCCGGTGCAATCGATTACGCTTTAAACTTCGGTATTGCAACAAAACCAGTCTTACTAGCAGGTATCGGTTTAATTTACGCAGCAATTTATTTCATAGTATTCTACTTCTTAATTAAGAAGTTCGATTTAAAAACTCCTGGTCGTGAAGATGACGATGAGTTAGTTGAAGATGGTGAGGCACCAGTTGCAGGTTCAATCGGTGAAACTTACGTAGCAGCTTTAGGCGGAAAAGAAAACTTAACAGTTATTGATAACTGTGCAACACGTCTACGCTTACAAGTAAAAGATGCTGGTCAAGTAAATGAAGCAGCATTAAAACGTGCTGGTGCAAAAGGTGTTATGAAATTAAGTAATACAAGTGTACAAGTTATCGTAGGTACAAATGTTGAATCTGTTGCCGATGATATGAAAAAACACGTATAAATAATGAGATAAGAGGATGTCCAAAAAGATTGATAAAATCAATTTTTTAGAGGATATCCTCTTTTTTTTGTTAATAATTTAACGGGAATCTTACTTTTGTAAATTTTCTTTTTCTTTTTTGTACATATAGGTTGGTAATATGTGCAGTGCGTGATAAAGTAGGGATGATATAGAATGGATTATCCATAATCTACTAAAATAAATCTTTAATAGAGGAATTAAATTATTGGTGAGTAAGGGGAAAAAAGCAATTATGGATCAGGAAAAAAATAATGCGAATGGGAAAGTACGTCGGCCGATTGTATACATAAAAAGAACAATCATTCTCGTCTTACTATTATCACTTGTATATTTTATGTATACAAAAATTGTTGCGCATAATAAGAAAGAAGAAACTTTAAAAGCGGCAGCAGAAATGAAGAAACAAGAAGAGCTAAAAAAGAAAGAAGAAAAAAAGAAACAAGAAGTACAGAAGCAAAAACAAAAAGAGCAGGAAGAACAAGTGAAGCAAGCGCAAGCTGTGGAGAAGCTTCCCGAGGGACCACCTCAAGAAATTAATGAAAACGCTCAATTAGACCAGTATTTACAAAACGCAGGATTTAGCGGGACAGCTGTTATTGTAAAGAATGGAAAAGTTCTTTTGAATAAAGGGTACGGTATGGCAAATAAAGAACAGAAAGTACCGAATAATTCAGAGACGACTTTTTATATTGGTTCTATTTCAAAGGCATTTGTAGCAACTGCTATTATGCAGTTGAAAGATCAAAATAAATTACAAGTAGAAGATACTGTTGCAAAGTATATTCCAAATTTTCCTCAAGGTAATAGTATTCAGCTAAAACATCTATTAACACATACATCAGGGATTCCCGAATATGAGCAGGGAAAAGAAGATATTTCTCATGAAGAACTGATAAAGCGGATAGGAAATCAAAAGCGTATTGGTGGTCCAGGAGAGAAATGGAAGTATTCTGACTCGAACTACTCTATACTTGCATACATTGCCGAGAAGGTAAGTGGACAGTCGCTCGAAGAATATATTAAGCAACATATTTTTGCTATTGCGGGTATGAAACATTCTGGTTTTGGCACAGCGTTAGAACAAACAAGATTCCCATCAACGGGTTATAAAATAGTAAATAATAATATGACAACACCTAATATTCCGAGCATGTCACAACTATATGGTTGTGGTGATATATACACAAGTGCGCATGATTTATATTTATTTAACGAAGCACTATTCTCTGGTAAATTAATTTCAAAAGAGAGTTACGATCAAATGTTTACGGGTGGAAAAAAGGATTACGGGTTTGGATGGTACGTAGACCCAGGAAGCTATTCGAATCACGGTGTAATGCCAGGATGGAATTGCTTAAACGGATTTAGTAAAAATGGTAGTGTATATGTTGTTTTATTATCTAACATTCAAAATAACATTAAATCATTTGGTAAAGTGAATAACGATATTTATTCGATATTGCGGAATATTGAAGTGTAAGAAACTATCCTTTTGGATAGTTTTTTTTATGCCTTGAACCAAATATTTCTTTTAGAAAATGTATGTCTTACCTATCACAAAAATATCTATTTTGTATACATTAAGATGTATGGATGTGAAATTTTATAATCTAAAAATAATAGGAGGAGAAGTGTATGTGTCTGTTCAGAAAATATTGGAATAAATTATCGAGATTGTTTAATAGGCAATTAGATTATTTTTTAGATAATAAGTTATTACC
>NZ_JBEUTW010000401.1:0-3983 GCF_040492675.1 Bacillus sp. AP50 | reverse complement strand
TTACGTTGTTGCTGTCTCGTATATTATTCCATGGAGAATTGCTTGTTATATAAAGTTTAGGAAAGTTTGGCGGGAAAATAATAATCATGCTATATGAAAACTTCTCATTTGAGAAGTTTTTTTATTTTTATAGGTAAGCAAAACAAGTTGTTGAAGGGCAGGCTGTCATAGAATATGATACATATTATAATGAGGAAAAGTTGAGGGGATAAAAATGCGTACAATTTTACTTTTTCTAAACAACATGTCCATCGATAAAATAGAGAACATTAGACATAAACATGATCCTTTATTTGGATTAATTCCACCGCATATAACAATCGTATTCCCGTTTAAGAGTAATATTTCAAATGATGAATTAAAATCTCATATTTTTAATGTATCAAAAGGGGGAGGCAAAATTGAAATTGAGTTTGCAAATCGTATCACTAGCGTAGGAAACTATTTGTTTTTAGAAGTTGATAGAGGAAGAAAACAAATAGAAGAACTACATGATAGGCTGTATACAGGACCTTTATTACAATTTTTGAAAGAAGACATTCCGTACATCCCGCATGTAACAGTCGGAAGAAAAGAAAGTGCCAAATTAGCTGCTGAAGTAGTGAAGGAGATTCCTAGTTTTCATGGGAAGTTAAATTGTGTGATTGATAGAATAAGCGTGGAGCGAATTAAAGAGAACGGGGAATCAATTATTGAATTTGAAGTGCCATTTTTAAAAAGCTGACAAAAGTCAGCTTTTTATTTCGTAGCATGAAGTAATGCACCAATTGCACCGCTATTACCACCATCTTGTAAAAAGATTGGTGTTTTATTTTGATATTCGGTGTAGCTACTTATAATATGTTGAAGTTGTACGTTATTACATAAAGTCGAACCAATATAAATAATATGTTTAATGTTTTTTGTTTCAGCGAATTGAAGGCTTAATGCAGTAACGACTTCACCGACAAGTCCTTGTATAGTAGCAAGTATGTCTGAGCTATTATATTTCGATTCTGAAATAGCGGCTTTACCAAAATTGCTAGCAGTTAAGCTATTATCAATAGGTGAGAGAATACCACCATAAATATCTCCAACCGTAATATCTAGTTCTTTTCTAGATCCTACTTTTGTTAGAGGAATTACATCTTCAAAATGATCTATATTTGTTAACAATTTTGAAAGTCCCATAATAGTCCCACCGCCAACTCCGGTTCCACCAGCGCGAATATATTGTTCATTATAAACATAATGGATAGAAGTACCTGTACCGATATTGGTTAAAATAAAATTGTTTATAGTGTGTTTTTCTTCTTTTAATATGTATTGGACACCTGCAAGAGTAGATTCAAATTCGTTTAGCTCTATTATTTTATATGAACCTGTAAGCAGATGCTGTAATAGTTTCGATTTACCACCCGTAATACATATTTGTTTTATGCCATTGTTGTTTTTAATCCAATCTATTATTTTATGTTGTTCATGTGAATAAAATTTTTCAAAAGTTAATAGCTTTTTTTCGTTAAAATAAGCTATTTTCGTTAATGTGCCTCCAGCATCGATACCGATAGTACGTTCCATTTTCCTGCTCCTAACTACGTAATATGTTTTCCTATTTACTTAATTGGTTGAGAATAGATATTTCCAACTGATATAAGGAACACTTTAATCTGCTTGATATATTAATAGTTTTTCTATAGTTACAATAGGCTGGTCGTTTACAGTTGCAATACCTTTACCAAGAATAAAACCTCGGCGATTGCGCGTTAGCTCATAATGTAAATCAAGTTTATCACCGGGATATGCTTTTCCGTGGAATTCAACTCCATCTAAAGAGGAGAGAAATCCTAGTCCTTCAGAATCACTTGTATGTACAAATGCACTAAGCTGGGCAAGTGATTCTACAATTAACATATGAGGCATATGTTTTTGACTATCATTTATAAACCATTCGTTATTTGTAATGAGTTTATATCCTGTAACGGATTCACCTTGTTTTACATTTGTTACTTTATCAATCATTAAAAATGGATAACGATGGGGAAGCGTGTCTTTAATATGCATATGAAAGTACCTCCAATTAATAATACCCCTGCTAAAGTTAAGCAGGGGAGTGGGAACTAATTTTTAACTAATTCATCTACTTTTTCAAGGACGAAAATGCCGCTATTTCTAATATTTTCAACAACTTGTTGCAACACTTCTTTATCTTGAACGAGTGCAATACGTACGAAGCCTTCTCCATGAGGTCCAAATGCATGACCAGGTGTAACAACGACATTCGCACGATCCATTAATGCATAAGCGAAGTCTAGAGAAGTCCATCCTTGTGGAATTTCAGCCCAGACAAACATACTACCAGCTGGCTTATCGACATTCCAGCCAAATGTTCGGAATCCATCGACTAAAGTATCTCTCCGTTCTTGATAAATATCGCGGTTTTTCTCACAAAATGCAGCGCCATTTCTTAGTGCTACAGATGCCGCTTTTTGAATTGGTAAAAATACACCGTAATCGGTATTAGATTTAAATTGAGTAAGTGCACGAACAATTTCTTCGTTTCCAATCATATATCCAATACGGCTACCTGCTAAACTATAACTTTTTGACAAAGAATTGATTTCTACACCAACTTCTTTAGCACCGGGTACAGAGAGAAAGCTAATTGGCTTATTACCATCGAAATAAAATTCAGCATAAGCAAAATCATGGACAACGATAATATTATGCTTTTTCGCGAATGCGATTACTTCTTTAAAGAAATCTTCATGAGCCATTGCTGGAACGGGATTCCCTGGGAAGTTTAAAATCATCATCTTCGCTTGATCGGCAATTTCTTCAGGGATGACTTCTAAGTCTGGTAAGAAATCATTCTCTTTCTTTAAAGGCATGTAGTAAGATGTTGCACCAGCCATTTGAATACCTGTTTCATAAGCTGTATATCCTGGATCAGGAACTAATATAATATCACCTGGATTTGCATAAACCATAGGTAAATGAACGAGCCCGTCTTGTGAACCCATTAATAATAAAACTTCTTTATCCGCATTTAATAAAACGTTATGAGTGTTGTTGTAATATTCAGTTACAGCTTCGTGAAATTCTTGAATACCTGATAATGTATACCCATAGCTCTCTTTTTCACTCGCTGTATGTACCATTGTTTCTCTTACAAAATCAGCGGGCGGCATATCAGGATTTCCGATGCTCAAATCAATCATGTTATGACCTGCTGCAATTTTTTCTTTTTTATAGGCTCCTAATTCACTAAATATAGAAGATTGGAATGCTTTCATTCTAGTTGCTAACGTGTAAGTCATCAAAACCCCTCCTAAAAACAGTGCTTTCATTCTGCGTTTTTAATTATTCTGAAAACACATGTTTACATTTTATCATTTTTTTATGAAAATTAAAACGATTGACAAATTTAGAGGGAGGATTAGCCTATTTTGAAAAGTAACGATGTAAATAGCGTAGATGTGTTAATTGAAATGTCTATTATAGGATTCATTTTATATAACTTAAGATATTTTCTAGTTTTTATTAAGTATATTTCTCATGTTTTGAATGAAAAAGAATACGAAAACAAGGGCTATTTTTGTGGACGATTTCTAAAGTGAAATAACGCAGAAAATATTTTCTGCGTCTCCTCTGAAATGTAATCATTTCTTTTTATATGTGCATAATTTTTCGGCTGTCAAAAAGTATACATTTAATGTACCGTCGGCAACTTTTAAAGTTTGGTCCGATGTAAATGAATTACCATAATCAATGTGATATACATTAGAATTTTTGACAAATGAGCCTTTATATAAATCGTCTGTATTCTTTGTTGTTTGCATTTCTACTAAATTTTGCACAATTTCCTCTTTATTTTCTTTTTTGACAACTGTTTCAAATTTATAATATACAGGGCATTCACCTTTTTTATTGTCAACGACTTCCCAAGAACCGTATATATCGTTATTGCTGCATCCACTAAGTAGGATCTGTCTCTTATACAC
>NZ_JBEUTW010000400.1:0-4493 GCF_040492675.1 Bacillus sp. AP50 | reverse complement strand
TAAATAAGCTTCTTCACAAAATAAAGATTTACGTGTTGAGGAGAAACTTTATGTTTATAGAGTTTGTTGTTGTTTATTATTACGATTCGTTAGGAATTTATCTAATGAAATAGATTGGCTGTTATTTACTACAAAAAATAAAGAAACAGCCAATAATAATAAATCAAATTCATACCCTCCTATAAATCCTTGATCAAATTTCACAGTAATAATGGCTCCGGCGATAAGTAAAGAAAATAAGGTTGAAATAATTCGTGTACCAAGCCCCAGAATAACTAAAATTCCACCCACTAGTTCAATAATTGCTACTGGATATGCAAGCCAATCGAATATTCCTAGGCTGTTGAAGAAATTTTCTGTATTATGAATACCATCTTGAAATTTTATGAGTCCATGTGCAAAAAAAGTTAACCCTAATACTAATCTAATAATGAAAAAACTTAACTCATTTTTGTTTGACAATTCATTTTCCCCCATTCAATGATTTTGAAGTACTGTTAGCCATAGATTTTTCCTTTTCCTTATTCTAATGATCTATATATGATATAGAATCAAAAAACAGTATATTTTTTTGCTTGCAACTTTACTACTTGATCACTTTTTGTTTATAGGAATAAGGTTCTATCCCTTTAATATTTATTTCAATATCCTGAATTGCTGTATTGTTAATGGAACCTTCAATTATTCCAAACGTTTTATTTAGGATGTGACCGGCGCTTTTAAACCCAACATAATGTCCACGAACCATACGTGGAAAACATGCACCAAACATGCCTTGTACTGTTATAATTGATTGGAAATGTAGAACCTCAGTAATTAATGTTCCTATCATTGCAATTTTCATTTTACTATTTGGAGGTACTTTAATAGAATGTTCAATTGAAGGAGCGGTATGAATTGATTTTGAATTACTTTCTCCTACAAAAGTTGAAATATTAAATTCATTACCCGATTGAAATTTACCTGCAATAATAAGATCTGATTTTAAAGTTAAACCTGTAATAGATTTCGAACTCCAAGATTGTATATTGACCCATTGTTCTTTTATTGTCACTACAATCTCTTTTTCTTCATTATTAGGATTATATACAAATTGTTCCTTTAGGGTTATTTCATTTATTGAAGGTTCTTCAAGATCTCGAAATATAAAAGGGCCCACCATTTTATAACAAGCATGACCATAACGTTCAGTAATAGCAGGCTTATTATGAATTGGAAACGTCTCATTATTTAATGCAATTTCTTCAGGAAGTATTCCATAAAGATCTTTAAACGCATCCATTATGGAGTCTGTAGTTGAATCTAATGAATCTAAATCTGAAAAAGATAATTTTTCTTGTATAATCATACTAATGCTCCTTACCTACTTGTGTATTTTATTCGTTTGATCGTGGTCAAAAGACAATTAAAATATGAAGAAGAGATAAACTAATAGTTTGACAGATAGAATAATTAATAACTTATTGAGAATAAATTCCATTTTATGCTGTGGTATTCCTATCAATTAATACTCATTAGAAATTTATAAAGATTTGATTGAATTTTAGGAAAATAGAGGTTGTTATTGAAAATCTAACTAAGGATAAAGTTATGGAACGCATCAATAAACGGATTATTAAGGATGGAAAATAACGGAAAAATAGCAGAGAGATGAATATGAACGGAAGAAAATCTTGTGGCTCACAAAGAATTTAAGAGCTAGAGATATAAATAACAGTACAGATAAGGTTGAAGAAATCTACAAAAGGCTTTATCAATTCTAGCTAAATGATAAAAGCCCTGCAGGGGATGCAGGGCAAGACTAAGGGTATTGAAGAATTGTCGATTCTAAAAGTAAAGGACTTCTTGGAATGTTTTAAGTTTAACACGTAATATATTAAAACGTTATATAAAGATGTTGCAGAAATATGAATATAAAAAAACTCTCATAAATATTATGAAAAAGTTGAGAATCTATAGAAGCTATAAGGGATTATATTTGCAATGGTGTCTTTATAGAGTTAATAGGACAGGTTCCTGGGTATTACGAAGCATGAAAGCATCAAAAAAGCCCGTACAGAAGCACAGGCCGGTTGATACACATATCGGTAACTAAATATTAACAGAAATAGTTAGTAAGTACTATTGAAAAAATAAAAAACTACTTTCCTCCTAAGACGGTTTGAAGAAAACACATATAATAAAGCACTTATATTATACCAAATGTTTTCTCCTAATTAATATATAGTATTAATCATCCAGCAGAGGTGCTTTTTACTTCTTTTATAGAATTTACACATTAAACATATATGTATACGCATTGCATTGTTACTACACGCTCAGGAATAGTAATAAAAAGATGATACCAATAAAACTGTATAAAAACAAAAAGAATCCTAATAGGGGTAATTCTTTATGAAAGTTGAGCATGACAAACCTCCTTGGATATATAGAATATTTTAATATATTGTTGGTCTATTTAAAAAGAAAAACATAACTTGGTACATTGGATTAGAGGATATCTATATGAATAGGTAGAATCTAATTATCTGGTTCACATTTTAAACCAAGGGGTACAAATTCGATGCGACGTGAAAAGGATTTGTTGAAACAATGGAAGGCGGATTTGCAAGCTATCCAAGAAGAGAAAAGGCTGAAGAAGAAGTCTAAGAAAAAGAATAAGAAATATAGCATTCCTGGTAATACAGCTGACTTCATGAATGGAAAGAATACTTTTCGTAAAGAGAATGGGGTATGGAAGCAAAGAAATAAATAATGTGAGGATAAATGGTTTTGATTAAATGTATAGGAATTATAGTAGGCGCTGCCTTGATTTTGGCGACGTCTTATTTGTTGTTAAGGAAAGATAACAAAACAAATAAATACAAGGTAAAAGGATATTAACGAAAAAGCCAAATTAGTAGGAAGTAAATTTAAAAAGTCCTGTCTTTTGACAGGACTTTCAAAAAGGGAACAACAGTTAACAATTGAAGGTACCTTTATATTACTATTACTGGTAATATAATTCCATGTGTTATGTGTTGAGAAATAGTCTTCTATAAGATGAAAAAAAAGTAACCAATGAAGTTAAGTAACGAATTGATGTAAAAATGACATTTGGACCTGTAAGTAATGGATATGAAACATATAGTTATAGTCAAGAAAATGAACAGTTCATAAGCTAGAAATTTTAGCTTGCATATAGTATATGTTGTAAAGAAAGGGTGGGGATGAAGCATGGAACGACCGAACTGGGGCATCGGGGGATAGTATTCGTGGGCTGTACGTTTCTTGGCGCGGGAGTGGGATCTATGTTTGGAGGCGCCAAAACTGGGTGGATGATAGGGATGGGCGCTGGGTTTCTTGGTATGGCTTTGACGAGATGGATTGGGAAATAATATAACAGGTTCACTTTCTTCGATAAATAAAGCGATAGGCACATAAGAATGTACTTACATAGGATTTCAAAAAGAGACACCAAAGGGCGTCTCTGCATACTTACATTTCCACTTTAATTATTACAATACCCTTTTAACATACCTTTAGAAAAACGATTTGGATATAAAGCAATAAGCATCCCGTAGGGGCTTCCTTTCCAATAGCGTTGTAAGGGTGTCCGTAATTTTTGTTTTATGAGCCATCGTTGATTAAATACGTTTAATAGCTGTTTTTCATCCAGTTTTTCTTTCTCTTCAATGGTCCATCTTAATGCTTCTAGTGCTTTACATTTGGACCAAAAGCCAACTGGTGTAACTTTAAATTCCCATTCTTTAAAGCGACCTGGATATAAGTCGTTTATCATTTTAAATGGACTATTTCCCCACATTAATTGACATGGAGACGCTAATCTGTGAGTCTTTAGCCATTTTATACTGTAAACATCCAGTATTTGTTCGGGCGTTAATTTTTCTTTTTCTTCAATGGTCCATTTCAATGCTTCTAATGCTTTTTCTTTTGTCCAGAAGTTATTGGGCGTCATGAGAAATTCCCATTCTTTAAAACGACTAGGGTACAAATCGTTAATCATTGCAAACGGACTACTATTCCAGTACATAGCCAGAGGGGCACTAAGTTTGTTTTTCTCCAACCATTTTTTGCCGTATACGCGTAAGAGCTTTTCGTTCGATAAACCTTTTTTTTCTTCAATCATCCATCTCAAAATCGTTAATGCCTTTTCTTTCGTCCAAAAATTTAAAGGAGTCATACCAAACTCCCATTCTTTAAACTCACTTGGGTATAAATCATTTATTGCTTTAAAAGGGCTATTTTCGTATCTATGTTTGAGTAATCCTCGTAATTTATACTTTACAAGTAATTGAGTGTTCCATTTTTTTCTGATGTCTTCCTTATCCCATTTTAAGATACTGTGTAATAAATATGTGATTACTCTGCGGGCGAGTTTATTATCCAAATCTTCTTTCCAAGTATTTGGAGGGAATCGTTTCCTTTTGCCATCCAATATTTCTTGATAAATTTCTTCTATCGTAACTGCTTTTATTGCCAATATATAAATC
>NZ_JBEUTW010000399.1:0-1865 GCF_040492675.1 Bacillus sp. AP50 | reverse complement strand
GCTTGTTTTTTTGTTATTATCAACTAATAAATTTTAATAAGTAAAGATTTACAAAACTCTAAACTATATAAAGTGAAACGATAATTAGTAGGAGGCTACGAGCAGTGTAATTCCCACCTAATTTCTTAGCTTCATCCGAATTTTGAGGTAAGAATTTTACTTCCCGCAAATAGCTTGATAAATAAAACCACCTTTCTGACAGGTGGTTTTGTGTACTAATTTACATATAAATTGTCCATATTTTTATAGTTACTTAATATACTTGTTAACTAAAAATAAGACAATTTTTAGTTTTTAATCAAACCAATTTTCGTTTTATCTCACGTACTCATAGTACCATTTACGTGCATCTAACCAAGCTGTAAATTTATCGATATTCCCGGACAGATAGCCATTCGTTATAGCATAACCAATGCCATCTTTTTGAACGACAATTTGTCCATCAATACCCGCATCAACCATAGCTTGAGCCAAATCTTGTAAATTACTAAATGCTACACCACCAGTTTTTACTTTGAGCAAATCCGCTGCACCTCCTCCAGTTTGTCCTGTAAGAGCAAATACAATAGAATTAGCGATTTTATCAACATTCCATTTTGCCATGTCGGATTCATTATCAATAAACCCTAATTCAATAAGAATAGCCGGTGCCTTCGTTCCATTTAATACCGCTAAATCTGTACGTTGTTTCGCACCTCGATCACGCCATCCAATATCTTTTGCTAGTTGAGCTGAGATTTTAGCCGCCAAATCTTTCTGATCATAATATAAAACCTCAACACCCTGTCCATTTCCATCACTTGCATTAAGATGAAAAGAAATAACTAAATCCACAGCATGGGAATTGCTATTCCGAATGATATTATTTAAATTTTGTGATTGAGTTGCCCCTACCTCGTCCGTATCGTCATAAACCGTGTGTCCTAGGGCTCTTAACTTAGCCGCCACGGCATCTTTAACTTGCCTATCTAGAACGTGTTCTTTCCGATTCCCGAAATTAGCACCTTGAACAATACTATTGTGTCCTCCGTGCAAACTATATCTAGCCATTATTCATCAACATCTCCTTTCTTAATATCTTATTCAAAACTTGTCTTATTGCTATTCCCACTTACAATCTTAACTGTGCCCATACGTCCTATATTTTCTAAAAGTGATGCAATTTGTTTTCGATATAAAAAAGCTATCGCTTCATAAATCGAATGATTTATTCTCTAAATTACTTTTACATGAATGACGACACGAACAAAAAAGCATCACCCTTTCGGCGATGCCTAAAAACTCTATTTTACTTTTCAGCTCCCTAAATAAATAGAGTTTAAAATCACTGAAACTACACCTATATTTCCTCCCTTTCCTTCACAGCTTCTTTCAACCTCTGCAACATATACCCAATTCCTTTACACCCCTCTAGCGGATATGTAATCATTTCTTCTGGATATAACTTTGTCACTACTTTTTTATGCTTCTTCCCTGCTAATAAGACAATTTCGTCAAACTGTAATAAACTTTTATCTACCATCTGTTTTTGTAATTGCTCTATACTTATTACCTCATCGCTTTTTGAATCAAATGCAAGATCATAGTTTTCTAATACAATATCACTTGGTCTTAAAAATCCATGTTTCGCTGATAATATAACCCAGTTTTCGAAAAACATAGTTGCGTACGCCTGACATGCTTTTCCGAACGGACTAATATATACATCTTTTGCTTCCATCGGTCCGTAGTCTGAATGTTTATCCCAAATTTTCTTTTTTCCGCATGGAATTATACATAGCCTTTTCATATATATTTCTACTCCCTTTACTTTGGTAAATAAAATTCGTTATTTTGTACATTTTTTTCTCGAAATACTATATAAT
>NZ_JBEUTW010000398.1:0-1586 GCF_040492675.1 Bacillus sp. AP50 | reverse complement strand
GAATTTTCTTTTTATTTAAACTTTTCATTAGACGTTTGACCTCCGATGTCCATTATGATAAGTTACTTAAGATGTTATATTCGTAAACGTATAGACAACTGGTTTATACACTGTTTTTACTATGAGGAAGGAGCATACACTGCATGAATCTTTTATGGGGAATTGGCGGCGTGATTGGAGTATTAGCAATTGCTTTTCTACTATCTTCCAACCGCAAAGCTATTAATTGGCGCACAATTTTAATTGCGCTAGCATTACAAATGTCATTTTCATTTATCGTATTACGATGGGACGCTGGTAAAGCAGGTTTAAAACACGCTGCTGACGGTGTTCAAGGATTAATTAATTTTTCTTACGAGGGAATTAAGTTCGTTACTGGGGATTTAGTCAACGCAAAGGGACCTTGGGGATTTGTATTCTTTATTCAAGCACTACTTCCAATCGTATTTATTAGTTCATTAGTAGCAATCTTATATTATTTCGGTATTATGCAGAAATTTGTTAGCATCGTTGGTGGTGCATTAAGTAAACTTCTTGGAACTTCTAAAGCAGAAAGCCTAAACTCAGTAACGACTGTATTTTTAGGACAAACTGAAGCTCCAATTTTAATTAAACCTTACTTAGCACGCTTAACAAATAGTGAATTCTTCACTATTATGGTAAGCGGTATGACAGCTGTTGCTGGATCCGTTCTTGTCGGTTATGCAGCAATGGGTATTCCGTTAGAGCACTTATTAGCAGCTGCAATTATGGCGGCTCCATCGAGCTTATTAATTGCGAAACTAATCATGCCAGAGACAGAAAAAGTAGATAATAACGTTGAACTTTCTACAGAACGTGAAGACGCAAATGTTATTGATGCAGCTGCACGCGGCGCATCTGAAGGTATGCAACTTGTTATTAACGTAGCAGCAATGTTAATGGCTTTCATCGCATTAATCGCTTTATTAAATGGATTATTAGGATGGGTTGGTTCTCTGTTCGATATTAAACTTAGTCTTGATTTAATCTTTGGTTACTTATTATCACCATTCGCAATCTTAATCGGGGTTTCTCCTGGTGAAGCGATACAAGCAGCAAGCTTTATCGGTCAAAAACTTGCAATCAACGAATTCGTTGCATACGCAAACTTAGGACCACACATGGCAGAGTTCTCTGACAAAACAAATCTAATTTTAACATTTGCAATCTGTGGATTTGCAAACTTCTCTTCTATCGCAATTCAATTAGGTGTAACAGGAACGTTAGCTCCTACTCGCCGTAAACAAATTGCACAATTAGGGATTAAAGCAGTTATCGCTGGTACATTAGCGAACTTCTTAAACGCAGCAGTTGCAGGTATGATGTTCCTATAAACTTATATAGAGTCTTCTCTTTCTACAAGAGGAGACTTTTTTCATGCAATCCAAACGTCTTTTATGTATCTATTAATCAATTTATCCTAAATATAAGCACATTATGATACAATAATGTTTAAGTCTTTTTATTTTTCTTATGAAAATAGAGATACTACTTGTTGTTGCCCTTCAAAAGAGTTTAACGACATGGTCAATTTCTTAATAATTGCGCATACTACAAGTATCTAT
>NZ_JBEUTW010000397.1:0-2160 GCF_040492675.1 Bacillus sp. AP50 | reverse complement strand
AACGGAACTGGAGGAAACCCAGGAGGCGGAACGGGAACAGATAACGGAACTGGAGGAAACCCAGGAGGCGGAACGGGAACAGACAACGGAACTGGAGGAAACCCAGGAGGCGGAACGGGAACAGACAACGGAACTGGAGGAAATCCAGGAGGCGAAACGGGAACAGATAACGGTAAAGTTACTGAAAGTACAACGAATCAAGTTGTACATCAAAAAGCAGAAGTATTAACAAAAAATATATCTAGTGTATTAATTAAAGAAGCAGTAGATACAGTCGAAAGTTATCAAGGTTTAATGAGCCTTTACGAAATGTATTATGGGATTGATTTAAGAACGAAAGATGTAGGTCCTAAGTTAGAAGAGGGAAGTTTAGATGCAATTGCGACGGATCAATCTTTGTACTACGTATTAAATAAACAAAGTTTAATTGATTTAATTTCAAATCTTGTTTCATCAAGTATTACTACAGAAATAAAGCAAGATATGTCAGGTTTAAAACAAAAAATAAACTCTTATCAACAATCTATTACTAGTGCGGATCAAAATTCTATGCTACTAGCGGAGAAATTAAATGGAACGACGCAACAAGCAACTAGTATGAATGAAAATTTAGGAGAGTATGTAAAAGGTTTAGCGAAATGGCGTGAGAATAGCTTAAAGCTAGTTGAAGAGCAGCAAGTATTAACAACAAATCATGCTGGTGAGCAAACAGCTATTTTATCGTTAGATTCTGGTATTAAATCATTAATGATGCAAAGTCAGTCATTGGTCGAAAGTTCGAAGCATAGTTTAGCAACTTCAGACGATGTATATAAAACATTTGATCAAATTAATGGACAAGCAAAAGAAATTCAAGACAGCGGAACGACAATTGTTTCAAAAGCTGATCTATTATTAAATGACTTTACGAAGAAAATGGAAGATGATAAATCATTCTCCAAAAACTTTACGAAAATTTTAGCGAATAGCCGTATTGGAGATCGTCAAAATGAGATGCTATATGACTTTTTAGCTAGTCCAGTTCAAAAGCAAAATGATGGAGTAATTGTAGCAGGAAATGCTTTTACACCGTACTTAATTGTATTAACTTGTTTCATTGTTGCATTATTTACAGCATACGCAATTGCGAATCAAGAAAAGAAACGAATGCAATCAGATCATTTTGAAGAGAAATTCTCATTAATTGATATGAATGTACCAACTACAGTAGTAGCTTTCGGTATATCAATTGTGGAAGGGATTAGTATAGGTATCATTTCTGGGCGTCTTTTAAAGTTTGGTCAGGATCAAAGTTTACTATGGATTGCGTTCATCACATTTATTATGATGGCGTTTGTATTAGTCTCAACCTACTTATTACGACAAATAAAAATGGTAGGAATGTTTATACTATTAGTATTTTTAAGCATGTACCTGTTTTTAACTGAGGCAGTTGGAAGTAAAGTAGATCAAATGTCGTCTGTCGGAAAGATACGTCAATTCTCACCGCTTCAGTATATAGAAAGTTTTCTAAATGATTTTATTAGTGGTAAAGATACTGGGAAAGTTATTTTTGTCGTATTGTTTGTAATTGCCATTATTGGATTGGTTAGTAATCTATTTGTATGGCATAAGAAATGGGAGGAAAAAGAAGTAAATGATCAAACAATGGAGCATAGTGGCTAAGTTATCATTTCTCTCTATCCTTTTACTGTTTGTCGCGCTACCGATAAGGAGCGCGGCTGACAGTTATCTTGGTGATGATGGGAAGATTAAGTTTAAAGTGGATCGACTTGAAGAAAGCGACCAAGAAAAAAATAAAAAGGAACATAAAGAAACAGAATTAGATAAAGCATCGATTGAGTTATTTAACAAAGATATAGAGGAAGAAATTGAGAAAAAGAAAAAGAAAGAACAAAAAGATATGGAAGCTTTACGAGATTCTCTTTTTACAAAACCAAAAGAGAATAATAGTGTTAAAGATACGAAAAATAGTTTATTTAGCAGTGAATACATTGTCAGAAAAAGTGCAGATGAAGTAGCGAATAATGAAACAATGAATGAAGAGCCAATTAGTATAACAATAATATTATTATTTGGCGGCGGCATTCTACTTATTTGCATCGGTATTTATACGGTTCTTCGTAAAAGTTGGAGGTAAAGTGATGGCAATACAAACAC
>NZ_JBEUTW010000396.1:0-4860 GCF_040492675.1 Bacillus sp. AP50 | reverse complement strand
TATAAGAGACAGATTTAAAATAATATAGGAGGCGAGGTTGACTTTGCAATAGAGAAAATTGCATATTGAAACATTAATTTAATAGGAAAAATATTTTTAATGAAATTTACTTTCATTATAACTAAATTCATTTATTACTTCATATGCTTGTTAGTAAAGTGAAACTTCCTTTCATTTGAAGGGTAATAAATTATAAGTATAGGAGGATTAATAAATGAAAGTTTTGTTCGTCTGTTCTGGAGGAATGTCCAGTGCAATTGTTGTAAACGCTTTAAAAAAAGAAGCGGAGAAAAATGGTGTGAACATGGAAGTGCATGCAATTGGAACGAATGAGGTAGAGGAAGAAGTAAAGAATGGCTGGGATGTCGTAATGGTGGCACCTCAAATAAGACACCGATTTGACTCTGTAAAAAAATTTGCAGAGGAGGAATCTATTCCGTGTGGCATCATTCCACCGCAAGCATACACGCCACTTGGAGGCCCGACTTTATTAAAAACTGTAAATGAATTAATTAGTTAGGAGGAAGCGTTATGAATAAGTTTGTCACGTTTCTTGATAAAAACTTATCTGGCCCGATGGCAAGGCTTTCTGAGCAGAGGCATCTACAAGCAATCCGTGATGGAGTTATTTCGGCGTTACCATTTATTATAGTAGGAAGCTTTTTTTTAATAGTAGCATTTCCACCACTGCCGAAAGATAGTTTCATATCGGTTTGGGCATTAAAGAATCAAACAAGTATATTGATACCATATCGTTTAACTATGTTTATTATGTCCTTATATATAGCATTTGGAATAGGATATAATTTAGCGAAAAGTTATAAATTAGATGCTTTATCAGGAGCACAGCTTGCGGTATGTTCACTACTTTTAACATTAACGCCTGAGTTAATTGATAAAAAAGGATTCATGCTTCCGATGACAAATCTTGGAGGTCATGGATTATTTGTGACGATGATCGTCTCTATTTTATCAGTTGAGATTTTAAGGTTTTGTAAGAAGAATAACGTAACGATAAAAATGCCAGAACAAGTACCACCGTCAGTATCACGTTCATTTGAAGCACTTATACCTGCAGCATTCGTTATTATTATGATGAGTCTTATTACAGTCGTTTTTAAAGTTGATTTACATTACGTTGTAGATAAACTAGCCGCACCGTTAGTAAAAGCTGGTGATAGTTACTTTGGCGTTATTATACCTGTATTTTTAATTACGTTTTTCTGGTCTTTCGGGATACACGGAGTATCAGTTGTAGGTACTGTGGCAAGGCCACTTTGGGATGTGTATTTAGGAAAGAACGGTGAAGCTGTAGCAAGTGGAGCGAGTCATTTTCCGTTTATTGCACCAGAACCGTTTTATCAATGGTTTATTTGGATTGGTGGTTCGGGTGCAACGTTAGGGCTTGTGTTAGCTATGATTATATTTGGTCGATCAAAATATTCAAAAGCATTATCGAGAACATGTATTGTCCCTGGGATTTTTAATATAAATGAACCGGTTATATTCGGTTTGCCGATTGTATTAAATCCAATTTTAATTATTCCTTTCGTCATTACCCCGTTAGTAACAGCTACTATAGCGTATGCTGCAACCGCAATGGGATTTGTAACACCAACGCATATTATGCCGCCATGGACATTACCTGCTCCAATTGGTGCATATTTAGCAACAGGTGGAGATTGGCGTGCGATTGTATTAGTTTTTATAAATATAACAATATCGTTCCTTATTTATTTACCATTCTTTAAAATGTACGACAAAAATATGCTTGAAATCGAAAAGAATGGTGACGGAGAGTCGGTTAATCCTTAATCTACATGCTGTTATTTTGAGTGATAGACTTTTTGTCTATCACTTCTTTCACATTAAAACTAGAAAGGGGAAAATAGAATGAATATAAAATTTAGTTATAAAGGTGTGTTTTTATTACTATTTGGAGTGATTTGTGCAAATTTACTTTTTGTCCCTTTATTAGGCATGCTAAATTTATCACAAATGCATAGTATTTGGCTCGTTACAAGTATTGCGGCAAGCGTTTTGCTTACGGTAGTTGTTTCTTTCATTGATGGATCGTTTGCATCGAAAGCTCAGTTGTTTTTTAGATTTATATTGTTTTCGATTGGTTGTACGTTGGTTACTTACATGATTGTTTTTTAGTAAATAGGAGGTCATGCATGTTATGTATGTTGCAGGGGTAATGTCCGGTACTTCGTTAGACGGAATAGATGTAGCACTCGTTCATATAGATGGAAGCGGTGTAGATTCTAAAGTTGAACTCATCCATTTTACTACTGTGCCATTTTGTAATGATATGAAAAATGATATCCAGCAGGCATTATCAATAGAAAATTCAAATGTACAACTTATATGCAGTTTGAATTTTAAACTCGGTTTACGCTTCGCAAACGCTGTAAAGGAAGTTTGTAAAGAGGCCAATTTTCCTTTGAGACAATTAGATTTAATTGGTTCTCACGGACAAACGATTTATCATCAGCCACAGCAAGATGGAGGTATGATTCCTTCTACATTACAAATTGGAGAACCAGCAATTATAGCGTATGAAACGAATACGACGGTTATTTCTAATTTTCGAACGATGGACATGGCAGCTGGAGGACAAGGAGCACCACTTGTACCATATTCAGAGATTATTTTATATCGTCACCAAACTAAAAATAGACTACTACAAAATATCGGCGGGATTGGTAATGTGACTGTAATACCAAGTCAACTAAGTGAGAAAAGCGTTATAGCATTTGATACAGGTCCAGGTAATATGGTAATGGATGAAGTATGTCAAAGGTTGTTTCAGTTGTCATATGATCAAAATGGTAACATTGCAAAACAAGGAGTAGTTGTAGAAGAGGTTTTGACATATTGTATGAATCATCCATTTTTGAAAATGAATCCACCGAAATCAACTGGTAGAGAACAGTTTGGAGAAGAATTTGTCAGTGAGTTATTAAAGCGGTTTGAAAAGCATAGTAAAGAAAATATATTGACGACTGTCACAAGGTTTACAGCAAGTTCAATTGTTTATCATTATAAGGAGTTTATTCTGCCGTATTATGAAATCGATGAGGTAATTCTAGGTGGTGGCGGAAGTTATAATGATACACTTGTAGAAATGATACGGCATGGATTGAAAGAAGAAAAATGTGCATTATTCCTTCAAGAAGATATAGGCTATTCTTCAGAAGCGAAGGAAGCAATCGCCTTTGCCATTTTAGCAAATGAAACATATCATCGTAATCCGAGTAATGTGCCGAGCGCAACAGGTGCTAAGAATTCCGTAATTTTAGGGAATATAACATTCCCTCCATACGCAGATGAAAATGAGGCGAACATATGAAGTATATGATTGGAGTAGATGGCGGGGGAACGAAGACAGAGGCAATTGCATTTGATCAAGATGGAAATGAAGTTGTAAGAGGTACGAGCAGATTTGGAAATGTATTAATAGATTTTGACCAGGCACTTTTGCATATTATGGAAGCAATTAATCAATGCCAGAAGAGTTTAATGAATGAGCATTGCGTTTGTATTTGTTTAGGATTAGCTGGTATAAGCGGAGGGAATACAAATGAATTAACATTACGTTTAAAAAAGAAATACGGAACAAAAATTGAAATTTTTAATGATGCAATGATCGCGCATGCAGCTGCTTTAAAAGGTAAGGAGGGAATATTAACTATAGGTGGTACAGGTGCAATTTGTCTTGGAAAGAAAGGAGAAGTGTACGAGTATAGTGGTGGATGGGGACATATTTTAGGAGATGAAGGAAGCGGATATTGGATTGCATTACAAGGTTTAAAAAGAATGGCGAATCAATTTGATCAAGGAGTTGCACTTTGCCCATTAAGCTTAAGGATTCAAGATGAGTTTCAACTTTTGACACCGTCTCATATAAAAAGCTTAGTATATACTTCTTCTAAAGATAAAATTGCAGCAATCGCGCCATTAGTTATTCAGGAAGCGAGAAATGGCAATGATGATGCGTATGAAATTATGATGCAAGCTGGAAAGGAATTGGCAAGGATTACAGTAAGTGTTTATAACAAGTTGAACTTTAAGCACTCAACGCCAATTGCAGTAAGTGGCAGTATATTGCGTTTAGTTCCTGAAATATTTGCTGTATTTAAGAAATGCTGTGAAGATAGTATGAAAGAAATTACATTCGTATCACAAGCAGAAATGGCAGTGAAAGGAACATATTATTTAATGAGGGATATATATTTTTAAAAATAGTGTATGAGAATTTTTGTATGATTTGTAAAAATATGATGTTAAAATGTATAAAGGGATGTATGTTAAAAACGTACAATATACGTAATAATTGAATATTGTATATGTAATCCCATGTAGAAAGTGAATGATTACATGATTAATAGTATGCAGTTTTTATATTTGGTGGCTTCTTATTTAATTGGAAACATATTGACCGCTTATATAGTAACAAAATTGAGACATAACGTTGATATTAGGGATGAAGGAAGCGGAAATCCTGGCGCAAGAAATATGGGGCGCGTATATGGAAAAGGGTATTTCATCGCTACATTTTTAGGGGATGCGATTAAAGGGGCAATCGTTGTTGCTGTAGCAAAATATCTTTTTGAAGATCCTACATTCGTAATGTTAACATTATTGTCCGTTATTATTGGACATATTTACCCAGTTTTATTTAAAGGCAAGGGCGGTAAAGGTATTTCAACATTTATAGGAGGACTAATCGCATTTGATTATTTGATAGCGCTTACCCTCTTAGGCATTTTTATTGTATTTTATTTAATATTTAAAGGGTTTACGAAGCCAGGACTAATTACAATTGCTTGTTTACCAATTTGTATGATTCTTTAT